>DASYFA010000250.1:0-3243 GCA_036498705.1 Paenibacillus sp. | reverse complement strand
TCCGCCATCTGCAGAGCTTTAAAGGCTGTCTCATATTTATCGTTAGCGTCCGTGTATGTAATCTCACGTTGGACAGGCTTCAAATCCATAATATCCTCATCGGTAAAATATACCGTGATGTCAGCCTTCAATTCTTCCGAGGTAGCCGGATCGGTAATTCCGCTCTGTCCCTCATTGTCTCCACCGCCATTCGTATCCGGTGCCGCAGCTACCGGATCCTGGATCGAAGAAGAGCTATCATCTCCCTGCGGTGAAGCCTCCGGTTTTTGGCCGCATCCGACAGAAGCAATGATCAATATCGCCAACAATCCTGAGAGCCATAATTTCTTCATACTTCATTCCCCCTTGGGACTTACGCATTTCAAGCGTGTAATTGATGATCACAGTCCTAAATATTCCTTAATGCCAGCAACAATCCCTTCGGCCACTCTTTGCTGGAATTCCTCGGTATACATCAAGGCGTCATCCTTATCATTACTCAAATACCCGACCTCAAGCAGCACCGCTGGCATCTTCGTCTCTCTCGTAACATGAAGGCTGCTATAACGCACCTTACGATCAGCAAGTCCTGTCGCTGCTACCAGATGCTTATGCATTACATTCGCCAACGGAATGCTCTCTTCTCTCGTATAATACGTCTCGGAACCACTAGGATTAGCAGGTGGATCGATACTATTGCCATGAATCGAAATAAATAGGTCTGCTTTCAAATCGTTCGCCAGCTTGGCTCTGTCTTGCAAGCTTACCGTGACATCGGTCGTTCTCGTAAGAACGAAATCGATATCTGGCTCCTGTTCCAACAGGGCTTGTACTTTCAAGCCAACTGCCAGTGTGAAATCCTTCTCTACCTTCTTGCTCTTACTTGAAGCACCTGGCTGTGTCCCGCCGTGACCTGGGTCGATAACAACTATTTTCTTCCCACTGCCACCGGAAGGAAGCGGTGTACCCGCCGAAGACTCTGTCAAATCTATTGTAATCAGGCCTAGACCATCTCTAGTAACAGAATAAGGACTTGGTGCCTTTAGATCTAGTACGATACGAACCGTATCGGGATTGCTAGTAAATAGAGCATAGCGGACTTGAGATACGCTAGGATGATCCGCTACCGCAAATTGCCCCCGCATGGAGTCATCCAGTAGCAGGGCACTTGCAAATTGTTCAGAGAAAGACGTCTGAGGCAGATCAATTACAATCCGGTCTGGTGCATCCATCTTGAACACGCTCGGTTCGATATCGCTAGATGCCGAGATTTGCAGACGATTATCGCTGAAGCTAATACCATTGAGCATAGCTTGCGACGTTGAAGGAACAGTGCTTCCTCCACCATTTGAATCGCCTTGCTGAGGGACGCTCTCCGGCTTCCCGTCCTCCTCATCTGGCTTCGAAGCGGACTTGCCTCCCCCCAGACCCGAGCCCGATCCACCATCCGGGCTATAAAGATAAGCGGATTTTGTCTTATTATCCCAGCTTACTTGAAGACCCATCTCCTCGCCTACGAATCGAAGTGGAATAAGTGTATTGTTATTCTGCAGAAACGGTGCTACTCGTAGTTCAATCTTACGGTCTCCGGACAAGGCTGTCTTCTCACCGATTACGAATTTCAAGGTAGTATCAGCCTGTGAGACTGTCACACTTCCCGTCTTCTTCTCCCAATTGACATCATAACCAAGGCCTTCAAGCACAACACGTAGAGGGACCATCACATTCCCGTTAACTATCCCGGCCTGTGCTTTCTCCGGCTGTGCTAATTCAGAACCGTCAAGATAAATATGGGTACTGACCGAGGAAGCCGCCTGGCTGATTCCCGGAATAGCGAACAAACAGAGCATGAACAGTACTATGAACCTCAATTTCTTCATTATCTTATCCCTACCATTCTCGTAATTTACCGCGAGATTGCAGCAGTGCGAGCAGCACCAACAACTTCTGCAGCAAGATCTGACAAAGCAAATTCCGGCATCCGACATATCTCCGACAACCATCCAACAGACTAAAAACTAAACAACCGCACAGTTTGCTAATAACTTCCATGATATCAGATAATAGCGTTTTCTGATAGACTCATCTTTCAGAGAATGACAGATGCATACAAATTTCATAACGAAATTTTAATGAAGAAAGTTTCATATTCGAGAACAATTCTACCAATCTATATAAATTGAACTAAAGGAGTTTAGATATCTTATTCATTATCCATAAACAAAAAAAAGCCGACTCCCTTTGCTTCCAAGTAGGAAAGAACAAGGGAAATCGACTATTAATTAAGCAATAACTAGTTTAAGCGAATTTACGCTTCTCGTAGGCAGTAATCAGTTCTTCATGCTTCAATGTCAGACCGATGTCGTCTAGGCCCTGCAGCAGGAACTGGCGACGGTGCTCATCGAGATCGAAGGAAATGCTCAGTCCGAACTCATCAGCAATCGTCTTATTCTCCAGATCGACGGTCAGCTTGTAGCCTTCATGCTGTTCTGTACGCTGGAACAATTCTTCAACTTGCTCCTCTGACAATTTAATCGGCAGAATTCCGTTCTTGAAGCAGTTGTTATAGAAAATGTCGGCAAAAGATGGTGCGATCACGCAGCGGAACCCATAGTCAAGGATCGACCATGGCGCATGCTCACGGGAAGAGCCGCAGCCAAAGTTAGCGCGAGAGATCAACACCGATGCATCGCTATAGCGTGGTTTATTCAGTTCGAACTCCGGATTTACATTGCCTTCTGTATCGAAACGCCATTCATAGAACAGAAATTGTCCGAACCCTGTACGCTCAATACGCTTTAGAAATTGCTTCGGAATAATAGCATCCGTATCCACATTAACTCGGTCTACAGGACCGACGATACCCGTTAATTTATTAAATGCCTCCATGATAATGCTCCTCCTCTTCCCTTAGCTTACGATCTCGCTCTTGACATTCCACTCACGTACATCTACGAAACGGCCATTGATTGCGGCTGCTGCAGCCATTGCCGGCGAGACGAGGTGAGTTCTACCGCCGCGACCTTGACGGCCCTCGAAGTTGCGGTTCGAAGTAGAAGCACAACGCTGACCTGGCTGCAGTACGTCCGGGTTCATCGCAAGACACATACTGCATCCAGCTTCGCGCCATTCAAATCCAGCTTCGGTGAAGATCTTATCAAGCCCTTCTTGCTCGGCTTGCAGTTTCACGCGTCCAGAGCCCGGTACGACGATTGCCGTTACTTTATCGGACACTTTATAACCACGAGCGATTTCTGCAGCCGC
>DASYFA010000249.1:0-5290 GCA_036498705.1 Paenibacillus sp. | reverse complement strand
TTTTCAGCACCGAGAAGGTTGGATGAAGCTAGGGCCTGAGGAGCGGAGCGTACGTTTTTTGTACGTGAGCACCGGAGGGCCCGGGTGAATTCAAGATTCGATGCCGAGAGTACTTCCTGATTAACTTCGTGATCAAAATCGAACTTTTTGAACTTCCTCTCTATTCGTCTTCGTCCTTCCATTTCTTGACCCATGTAGATCTCAATCCAAGCACCATAAGTACAGCGACCACAAGGCTGACCAAGACCCATGTCAAATTATCCATCCACGACGCTATCGCTAAAGGTATCCACATCAGAATCGTCAAAGCCAGGAGTAGGCGCGATGCGAGACGAATTGCCTCTGTCTTATGGGCCCCGATTGGAAGTGGATAGAAGGCTGCAGCCGGGGAATCAGCATGGATTTGATGCAATGATGTTAGCTGAGTAGCGATCAGAAAAGTAAAGAACAGATAAAGACCGATCCCGAGCCAACTTGCACCGTTCCAGCCGGTAAGCACCATCCCCAGCAATGTCAATCTTACTACAATCCCTAATAGTTCACTGCGTATAAACGTCTTTGTAATTAAGAACCGGTATGCAGTAGAACGCTGCCAAGGAATACTGCTGCCTACAGCGGACAGCCAGCGTCTGCGAATAACCTTCTGTCCGTCAGCAGGAACCTCGACGAACCAGCCCAA
Organism: Paenibacillus sp.; assembly: GCA_036498705.1. Taxonomy (GTDB): domain Bacteria; phylum Bacillota; class Bacilli; order Paenibacillales; family Paenibacillaceae; genus Fontibacillus. The sequence continues at coordinate 4,611 of DASYFA010000249.1, read as the reverse complement.
CAACATCATCACTTTGGCTGCTCCTAACCTCTCCGCCTCGATCAGATTGTCCCATGCCACCGCATGCTTCATCGGGAAGCGCAGTGCCAATACATAATTAACGCTGACAAGCAGCATGAAGATAAGACTCTTCCAGGCGGGCTGCCATAACCAAGCGGCCAGCATAAGCAAAATGACGCACCAGCGAAGCAGGCGATACCCCATTCTGGCCCGGGCTGTTGTAATTCTAAGCTCCTGCCACGAGCCATAGGCGCTGAGCACCTTAAGCAGTAGCAGAACGAGCAAGACCATCCAGAGCGGTTTGGTACCCACCCCACTACGGATGTACAGCGGCCACACAAGCACTAATATGATATATAGACCGATCAGTTTGTAGATAACCCCGCTACGGTAGGCCGGAGACAAATATTGCTTCATGCTAGCTTCCCTCGGCAGAAGGAAGATAATATCGGCTGGCTGCATATAGGTTCGGAATCCCGAATAGACCGTCATCGGACCTAGCAGGAGCAGCATAATCCATAGGACGGGCAGTCCTGGCGGGATATTTTGCAGAAAATTGCTATACCAGGCCGCGAAGGCGATCAACAGTAGTAAGAACAGAACGGCTACTCCGCTCTGAATGACATAGGGCACGAACGGGAATACCTTGCTCCAAAACGAAGATTTGCGCTTCCGGCGCAGCTCCTGAAGTTCCATTTTCTAATCTCCGCCTTTAACTAAAGAATAGAAAATGTCTTCCAGCGCTGCTCCTGGCAGTTTGGCCTGCTCAGCAATCTCAGTAAGTGTACCCTGAGCAATGACCTCCCCCCGGTGCAGTACAATGAATCGGTCGCAATAGTTCTCTATCGTGGACAAAATGTGCGAACTGAGTAGAATCGATGAGCCTTGGGCCCTCATCTCCATCATGAAGTCCAGCAAGGAGCGAATACCTAACGGGTCCAATCCCAGGAATGGCTCATCAATAATATAGAGCGGTGGTCTAGCGACGAAGGCGCACATAATCATAACCTTCTGCTTCATTCCTTTGGATAAATGCATGGACAAGCTGTCCGCCTTCTCCTCCATATTGAAGAGCTTCAGCAGCCTTGCTGCCCTCTCCTCATAGTCTTCCTTCGCTACATTGTATGCTCTCGCCGCGAATTCAAGATGCTCACGCACTGTCAGCTCCTCATACAGTAGCGGAGATTCCGGTACAAAGGCAAGTGAGGATTGATACGCTTCTGGATCTTCCTCCCGGCTCTTGCCTTGGACCGTGATCCCGCCACGTTGAGGCGACATGAGGCCAAGAATATGTTTCATCGTCGTACTCTTGCCTGCACCATTCAGACCGATTAAACCGACCATCTCGCCCTTGTTCACAGTAAACTGAACGTCATGTAATACAGGACGTCCTATACTATATCCGCCGCTTAGTTCCTCCACTTGCAATACGGGTGTCTCACTCATCGATGAATCCCCCCTTTAACTTTCACGGATTATTGATTATTTTGCTTGTCCTTCAGCCATTTTGGAGCCCCTTTATTCTTCCGGTCTTGATCACGGGCCTTTTTACGGGAAGGTGCAGGAGCCGACTTATTCACCCTGTTCCCGGTTTTGTTTATCTCCTTGTCCTTGATTGGTCGTCTCGACTGTCCAGACTCCGAGATACGAGCTGATTCAGTATCCCGTTCTCTCCCTTTAGCTGCGGTTCTTCCCGAAGGCGTATTGCTTCTCGTTGCGGGAAGCGCATCTCCTTCACGAATCTCTCCCTTATATAAATTGCGCGGTGTTATCTCGATGCCTAATTCACGCGAGAACTTGCGCATAATGAATTCTTCCTTGGGCGAGATCAGCGAGACAGCCAGACCGTAGCGCCCCATGCGTCCGGTGCGGCCAACGCGATGAACGTAATGCTCTGCATCAATCGGTGGATCGAGGTTGACGACCAGTGTCAGATTCTCAACATCCAGACCTCGTGCAGCGACATCACTAGCAACGAGCAAGCGTATCTTGCCTTCCCTGAATCGGCGAAGCGTTACGCTACGCACGGTCTTGTCTGCATCGCCATAGAGCGCTCCTGCACTCAGGCCGACGTAGTTCATCTTCGCCTCAATTTCGGCAATATCCGTCGTATTGTTGATAAATACAATCGCTCGCTCAGGATTAAAATGACGTACGATCCGCCGTAGCATATCGATCTTATTCCGTTCTTCACACTTGAAGTAAAAATGCTCCAAGCTGCGGGATGTCCGCTGCTCAGGCTCAATTCCTATCTCGACGGGTTCCTTCATCTCCCGGCCCGCCAGAGCGCGTATATGCTCGTCAATCGTTGCAGACAGGAACATCAGCTGACGTTCGCGAAGCGTACCGCGTAGAATTCGCTCGACATCCGCCGTCCCACCAAGCTTGAACATCTGATCGACCTCATCAACGACGACCGTCCGCAATGTATGAAGCTTGAGCTTCTTCATTTCGACGATCTCGCGAATTCGTCCTGGAGTACCGACGACAAGTTGCGGATGTAGACGCAGCCTTTCCAGCTGCCGCTTAATCGCCGCGCCACCAATCAGAGCCTGGACGGTAATCCCTAGTGCTTCCCCATATTTCTCTGCTTCGCGATGAATCTGCATCGCTAGTTCTTGAGTAGGTGCGAGAATAAGACCCTGAAGTGATTTATCAGGAGTCATCTTTTCCAGTATCGGTAGTAGAAAAGCCAAGGTCTTGCCGGTTCCCGTCTGGGACTGGGCCAGCACATCACGACCGGCCAGAGCAGCCGGAATGCATTCCTCCTGTACAGGAGTCGGCTGTTGGATTCCATAGTCAGCCAGCTTTCCTGCGAGTATTTCCCCGATTCCAAGACCTGCAAAAGTTGTATTTGTCATTTTATTCATCCTTATCTTAAAGTACGTGTTCAAAAAGGCCAGTCTTCAGCACCAAAGCTATTGCTTCCAGAATCCGATACTCTCTAACGAAACTGGAAATCGCTATATAAGCCGAAATGGGCTTCCTCTAACCAAATCATTATTTCCATTATATGCGATAATGGTAGGACACAACAAATCATCAATAAAAGATACAAAGCCGGCTGCTGCCAGCCGGCTCTAAAGCTACTTATTTCTTATTCAACATACGGTAACTCAAGCGATCTGCAAGCCTCGGAAACATCTGATACAGCTTGATTCCTACAGCAGCTAACCTTGGCAGATCCACTTCAGGTTTGCCCTTCTCAATAGCGGATACTATAGCTTTGGCGACCCGTTCCGGCTTCATCATGAACCACTTCACATTGTTCACGTAATGACCATCTGGATCAGCAATATTGAAGAACGGCGTATCAATCGGGCCCGGATTAATCGTCGTGACCTGAATCCCGTGTTCGCGAAGCTCCTGACGCAGTGAGTTACTGAAGCCCAGCACCGCATGCTTTGTTGCCGAATAGGCAGTTGATTTCGACGTTCCAAGCTTCCCAGCCATCGAAGCCACATTCACGATGATCCCACTTCCCGATTTCTTCATATGTGGAAGTACCGCTTTGGTACAGCGTACGATCCCCATATAGTTCACATTCATCATTTCCGCAAATTCATTTACAGGCATGTCCTCACAATTTTCGAACTTCCCGTAGCCGGCATTATTGATCAGGCAATCAATATGCCCAAACTCCTTAATGACTTGCTCAAAAGCGGCCTGAACCGATTCATCTTCCCCTACATCAAGCTCAAGCATCCTGCAAGGCCCCATCATTCCGGAGCTTACGCTCTGCAATTTATGTAATGATCTTGCAGCGATCACGACCGTTGCTCCCTGCTCCGACAGCATCTGCGCCGTCAATGCACCGATACCACTAGAGGCCCCTGTCACAACGATCACTTTATTATTCAACGTCATGATATTCAACTCCTAGCCTCTATTATAAGCCAGGGACTTCTTCTTATGAAACCATGACTTGAATATCCAGTTCGCCAATCCCTTCCATTAACAACGGAATGCATAACGCCTTACGTATGGGTAGGTCGTTCTGCCCCGTCTTGATGACGCGAGGCGGAGTAATATCCACGATAATCCCCTGATTTGATAAAATCGTACTCGCGTTGCCACTGATCATATTTCCAAGCTCAGAGATAGCACTCTGCCCCATCTCATCCATTTCCGTCAACACGAACCCGCCCATCATCGCCGATACGATCCGCAAGGCTACGTTCTCTTGCAGACCAAAGACGACCATTCCAGTAAAATGACCGCTCATATCAATCTGAATCCAAATATGATCCCGGGCCGGAACTACTTCCTTAATCCCCAAATTGCCGGTAGAAGGGCAAACCTGTACTACTTGTTCAATCACTGACCGAGCTGACTCAAGAAAAGGATTTATCATTTCCGCTTTCACTATTTGGTCCCCTTTTCACAGAAAGTTAATCGATACTAAAGTCCCGTAATTTGATTAAAATACATTATACTTTATTCCTAGATATAAGTCATTATAAATTGATTTATGCTGAATGAACTAGAACTTTGTCACGTGATACCATGGTGGACACCATGTCATTGCCTTGCACTATAAAAATCACCTATAATTATTAAAATAAATATAAATATATTAGTGCGTGTTTAAAAAGTCAGACTTCGTCTTAA
>DASYFA010000248.1:0-3080 GCA_036498705.1 Paenibacillus sp. | reverse complement strand
CTGGAGGATTGATTCGTTCTCGGGTCAAATACTCCGCCATTTCCGCCTGGATAAGCCGTCATATATAATCGACCATCCGTTCCACGTTCCATGCTGTGAATCGGAATGGGTCCACCCTTGGCTGCAACCCCTGGCAAATCCTTGCGGATTCCTTTTTTAACGTCCAAGGCCGACAGTTTTCCGTTCGCCTGAATCGTAACAATCGTGCGATCCGGGGTTAATTCAGGGTCATCCATATTAACCCAGGCAGCTCCTCGCAAAGAGGTGCCGAAGCTAATTCCTGTATTTCTTGTCTTCAGCGTCGCTAAATCAACCTCTAGGATACCTCCATGAGCAGGCACATAGGCTTTGCCGTCTGCAACCGGGATTTGATTATAACTCATTACTCCCCTGCCGCTTACGGAATCAACGCCTATAAATGAATTCTCCCACTTTTGCTCTTCAAGATTATAGTAGACCATGACAAGACCTGATTCATCTCCACTAGCTTTGACGAACAGATATTTATCCACTACCGCCATATCATAAGCAAATTGAATCTTCTCATGTTCTATGCCTAGGATTCCCGGCACCTCATCAGAGATGACTTTCGAAGCCCCCGTCTCTACGTTCACCTTAACAACTTCGAATGGCAACGCCATACCGGCATAGATATATCCATCAACATAGGCCATGGAGCGGATATAATTATGACCTGCAAGCAAAGTCCCATACTCCCTCAATTCCTTGGTCTTTGGATTATATTGGAACAACTTGCCGTTATCATAAGTTCCAATATAGACATTCCCTGCAGGGTCGGTGGTCATAGACCACACCGATTTCTCGCTGCCCATCACCTTAAGCTTCTGAACTGACTTAGTCACCGGGGAGTAACTCCACAGTTCACCTGTTCCCGATGAAGTTATAGCGCCAATATAGACAGTTCCATCTGGTGCTATAACATGTCTCCACGACTGCGCGACACCAGCTAACTCAAAATCCCGGATCCGAATATTATTTTTCACATCTATCACATTGAATACAGCCGGAGTCGTTGAGGCTGTCGTATAAAGAACTTGTTTACCATCTTCTACTCCCATCACACCGTCATTGATCGATACAGAAGTGATCGGATAGCCCAGATCCACTGGCGTTCCAAACTTCATTTTTGACAATTGGCTTCCCTGCTCTGAAGCTGCTTGCACCCCTGACGGTAATAACAAGCTCAGCCCCAGCGCACAGACAAGCAACAAGGCTAATGAACGATTCCTAACATTGCGAAAGTTCATAAACTGCGCCCTCCTTCGTTCTCATCCAGCAGCTTCGTCAAGATCGCATCAGTCAACATTTCAACATCTGCCTGATCAATTCTACCGTCGTTATTTACGTCATACTTCCAGTTATCGTTCGTCGCCATCTGACCTACCAGCTTGGCTACAGCCATCACATCATAAATATCGAGCTTACCGTCACCGTTCACATCAAGGGACGCTCTACGGATATAAGTACTCGCACTCTCAGCTTCAGGGCTTATATACACACCGTCGATATCTTGGACACCAGATCCTTCCTGAAGCGTGACATCCACTTTCTCCGCATTGCCCTTTACTTTAAACTTAACAATCAGCACCTGCTGGTCATTGCTAACCGATCCCTCAGCTTTGGATACCTCGAATTTAAGAATCCCGGGCTCCTCATTGCTCCGTACTACAGTTGCTAATCCGCCGGCATTAAAATCACTGGCTACAGCAACGTCTGCAACCTCCAGTGTAGTCGGATCATAGGCCAAGCTTCCAAATACCGACTGTACATCTATACCGCGACTAAGTAGTATCTTAGCTTCAAGGGTCTGACTCATTAAGATCCCTGACGGCATTTGCAAATGCAAAGTGCCTGCCGCCTTCTCTTCCTGTGGCGAGGTTAAAGTAAAGTCATCGTAAAACGCACCAGACTCAGCCGTAAAATAGTTTGATATAGAGGCGGCTACCCTTGCGTATACAGCATTAGCTGGAGCAGTACCAGTCACGGTTACCCGTGTCCATACCCCAACTTGTCTCAAATGAACGATATTCTCGCCATCTTTATCTGTATTTACCTGCGTGCCAGTTGCATCATAGAAGCGCAGCACCAAGCTTGCACCAGCTGCATTTCCCGCATTTGGAGCAATATACATCATAGCTGATCCGTTATACGTATATCCTGGTGTGACGGATCGCTCATCGCTCTGCAGATAGATTGGTAATGTATTCGATTTGTCTACCAGCTTCAGACTGGAATTACCATAATATCGTACATCATGCGATATTTCATGAGATGTTCCGTCATTAGGAGCAAAGAACATACTCCACCCCGGGATCGTCCCATCTGCATTCACCGGCATTTCAAATCCATTGTTATAAAGAGGTTTTAGGTTATACACCGTCTGGGTCACCGAGTCAGCCAATAGATCTGCATCACTGTCTTTCACAGCCTGCGTATCATCTTGCTCTCCCACATTTTCTTCAGGTTTAACCCCCTCAGATTCTCCAGCAGGAGCCTCTACGTCTTCCCCGGCGTTTCCATCTGTTATACCTTCAACTCCACCAATTGGTTCCTCTAAGGCACCAAGTTGCGAACTCCCCGCCTGGTCATTCTGTTGATCCGCAATCATGTCCATCTCTCTTGCAGAAGCCTGAATCGGAGCGGGTACAACCATAAAAGACGGCAGTACAAGCAGTAATGATAATGCTGCAATGCTTCCCATTCTCCCAAGTTGCTTAAATTTGGAGTTTATCATTCGCACTTTTCCCCCTTAGTTCAATTGCTGAAGCATTTTCCAGATGAATACTGCGGTATCTGCGCGATTTGTCGGTTGTTTCGGCATAAAGCGGTTCTGTCCGGTACCTGATGCAAGCTTCATCTCTCTGGCCAGATTCACGGAATCCCTTGCCCAACTACTAATCGTCTCATCGTCCGCAAACTTCTCAGCAGAAGCGCCATTGTTGTTCGGAATCAGCTCCAAACTGCGCAAAGCATTCATAACGATCACAACCATCTGTTCACGAGTCACCGGATCATTTGGTCTAAAGGTACCATCGCTGAAGCCGTTAATAATTCCGAGC
>DASYFA010000247.1:0-4803 GCA_036498705.1 Paenibacillus sp. | reverse complement strand
GGGGATATTCCTGAACGCTGTCTCGACCTGCTTAAGACGTTTGGCTCCCCCCATTTTGCCTGTGCTTTTGACCCGGCCAACTTTGTTCAGTGCGGTAGCGAAGCATATCCAGCGGCCTATGAGTTGATGAAGCCTTACATCAAATATGTGCATATCAAGGATGCCCTTGCAGAAGATGGACGAAATGTCCCCGCCGGCATGGGGGCCGGACGAATTGAAGAAGTGCTGCGGGATTTGAAAGCAAACGGGTATAACGGCTTCCTGTCTCTGGAACCTCATCTGGGTAGCTTCACTGGCCTACATGAACTGGAGAATACATCCTTGCCGGACATGCTTGAGGCTAGCGGACTGCACAGCTTCAAGTTGGCTCATTCGTCCCTGCTACAAATACTAGATCGCATTTAGAGATGCTGAAAATCAGTCTTTTAAACATGTATTTATGTATTTAATAAGGAGGTTATATTAGGATGGAATGCGTTCGCTTAGGAATTATCGGGATCGGCAATATGGGTACAGCTCATAGTCTGCACATTCATGCTGATCATAAAGTGCCAGGAATGGTACTAAGTGCTGTCTGCGATATTAGCGAGGAGCGGCGGGCTTGGGCCAAGGAGCATTTGCCCGGCGTGGCGGTGTTCGAGCAGGCTGTCGATATGTACCGGAGCGGTCTGATCGATGCGGTGCTGATTGCCGTCCCTCACTACGATCATCCCGCGCTCGCTGCCCTTGCGTTTGCCAACGGTCTACATGTGCTTGTCGAGAAACCGGCTGGAGTATATACAAAGCAGGTGCTGGAGATGAATGCCGCAGCGGAACAATCCGGCAAAGTATTTGGCATTATGTATAATCAGCGCACGAATCCTGTCTATCAGAAAGTCAGAGAGCTCATCCAAAGTGGTGAACTTGGATCACTCAAACGCGTCGTCTGGATCATCACGAATTGGTACCGACCGCAGGCTTATCATGACTCTGGCTCCTGGCGTTCGACCTGGAAGGGAGAAGGGGGCGGCACACTCATTAACCAGAACCCACATAATCTCGATCTGCTGCAATGGATGCTCGGCATGCCGAGTCGTATCCGCTCCTTCTGCAGCTTCGGTAAATATTACGATGTCGAGGTTGAGGATGATGTGACCGCCTATTTGGAATATCCGAATGGAGCAAGCGGAGTGTATATCACTTCTACTGGCGAGGCCCCAGGTACGAACAGACTGGAGATATCGGGTGATATGGGCCGAATCGTCGTGGAGAACAATCGGATCAGTTTCGACCGCAACCGCGTCTCGGAACGGGAGCATAACCGCATCAACACCGAACCGTTCAAAGCGCCAGAGAACTGGCATGTGGACATTCCGGTTGCTCCAGACGGTGGAGAGCAGCATATTGGAATTCTGAAAAATTTTGCAAATGCCATATTACACGGAGATAAGTTACTTGCTCCCGGTGAGGAAGGTATTTACGGTCTTCTAATCTCAAATGCGATTCATTACTCTACCTGGACAGATGGCTGGGCCGTACTGGACAGCTTCGATCACGATCATTTCTATGAATTACTGCAAGAGAGAATTAATAGCTCTACCGTACAGAAGAATGTCAGTCAGAAGGTTAGTGATGTTAGAGGTTCACATTAAGAGGAGGCCAGATCCATGTCCAAAATATTAGGCGCTCAGCTGTATACAATCCGGAACTACGCTGCTACTCCTGAGGAGCTCGACCAGTCCCTCCACAAGATCAGTGCAATGGGCTACCGGACAGTTCAAGTATCAGCCATGTGGCATCTATCTGTCGAGGAGATCGCAGCGATTGCCGCCAGCCATGGGCTGCAAATTGTCATCACGCATACTCCGTATGAACGCTTTATCGATGATCTGGACGGTGTAATCCGCGATCATCATAAGCTTGGCTGCAGTTTGGCCGGATTAGGTGGTCTGCCCAAGGAATACCAGAGTAAGGATGGATATTATGCCTTCGCCAAGAAATTCTCGGCCATCGCCGATGAATTGTCGCAGAACGGGCTAAAGTTCAGCTACCACAACCATCATTTTGAATTTCAGAAATACGACGGGCAGCTCGGCTTGGACATTCTGATGGAACAGACGAATCCTGACAATTTCCTGTTTACGTTGGATACGTACTGGGTACAGGTAGGCGGCGGCAATCCAGGCAACTGGATCCGCAAGCTGAAGAACCGAATCGAGGCGATTCATCTGAAGGATCTGGCGATTATTGATTCACAGCAGATCATGGCTGAGGTTATGGAAGGTAATCTGGATTGGCTAGATATTCTGCAAGCCTGTGAGGAATCCGCCGTAAAATGGTATCTGATTGAGCGCGATGACGGCCCGACCGATGCCTTTGATAGCTTGAAGATCAGCTACAATCATTTGAGAAAGCTGGGGTATGAATAAGATGAGCCAGACGAATGCAGTAATTATCGGCTGTGGAGCCATCGGCCCGATCCATGCCGAGGCGGTGACGAAATCAGACGCGGCACAGCTGTATGGCGTATGCGATATCCTTCCTGAGCGTGCTGAAGCGCTGGCTCAGCGTTATGGCTGCCGGGCCTTCACTAGCTTCGCTCAGGTGCTGGCCGATGAGGCGGTGCATAGTGTTCACATATGCACCCCGCATTATTTGCATGCCGAAATGGTTGTGCAGGCTGCCGCGGCTGGCAAGCAGATTGTGTTAGAGAAGCCGATTGCGATGAATGTCCTGGAAGCCCGCGCCGTAAGTAGCGCGGTCCGCACTGCTGAAGTGAGCTGCTGCGCGATTTTACAGAATCGCTTGAATCCTTGTATCGAAGCAGCTAAATGTCTGATTGATGATGGCTCATATGGCAATCTGTTAGGGATTAAGGGATTTCTGACCTGGAAGCGTACGACTGAATATTACGGTTCTGCCGACTGGCGCGGCAAATGGGCTACCGAAGGAGGCGGGTTGTTAATCAACCAGGCTGTCCATATGCTCGACTTGCTGTATTTTCTCGGCGGTGAGGTTGAAGCCGTGAAGGGTCACATCGACACAAGGGTTCTTCAGGAGGTTATTGAAGTCGAGGATACGGCGGAAGCAACCTTCTATTATAAGGATGGCAAGCGCGGATGGTTGTACGCGACAAACGGCTATTCCGAGGACAGTCCCTTCTTTATCGAGATGCATTTAGAACAGGGTGTGCTGCGCTATATTGATAATAAGCTCATACTGAAGAGTAACGGTGAGGAACAGATTCTAGCTGATGACACGCAAAGCAGCAAGACTTCCATCGGCAAAGCCTATTGGGGCAGCGGCCACGCCACGTTGATCGACCAATTCTATCAGACTCTGGCCGGCCATCCAGGTAGCTACTCCTCCTTGCAGGATGCCGCCTATTCCATGGGCATTCTCGACGCCATCTATGCTTCATCCAGGAATGATCGTAGAGAAATGATAGAGTTGTTCTAATAACCAAGTGTGGATATAGGCAGCCGGGTGAAATGTTCTTCCTATCGCTGTTGTTCGTGGATTTCTTTGATTAACTAAATTCAAGAATGGTAGAAATCCACTCACAAAGGCGAACGCTCCGCTTCTCCAGAATCATTTCACCCTTTTGCCTACTGCCAGCTTCTTCTGTTAGTTCAACTAATATAGATCAAATTCCGATCTCACGCATTTTCATGGTGACTGCCTCGACTCTTTCGTCCATATCAGCACCATCAAACTTTGGAAGCTTCAGCTCACTGGCAATTTTGCCGTCGCGCATAAACATAATGCGCTCGGTACGCGCCGCGACCATGGCATCGTGAGTGACCAGCATCACTGCAGTGTTGTCTGCGTTGATCTCGGCCAGGAGATCCATAATCTCCTGTGCGGATTTTGAGTTAAGCGCACCTGTTGGTTCGTCACCAAAGATGATCCTCGGACTGTTCATCAGAGCGCGGCATATGCCCGCTCGCTGGAGCTGACCCCCCGAGACCTGTGTAATGTCGCGCTTTTCCAGTTCTGCGATACCAACTCTCTTCATAAGCATTCGGGCTTTCTCCGTAATTTCCGCCGTGTTTTTTCGATTGCCACGCATAGATGGGAGAATGATGTTATCGAGAATATTCAGATTTTTTAGCATCGTTGGTTGCTGGAACACAAAGCCCATCGTCGTTCTCCGCAAATCCGAAAGTTCATTCTCTGAAGCCGCTGATAAGTCCTTACTGTCAAATACGACCTTTCCGCTATCTATGCCATCTGTTCCGCTCAGCGCGAACATCAGTGTTGATTTTCCCGAGCCCGAGGGGCCCATCACCGCCACGAACTCACCTTCGTTGATTTCTACGGATACACCGTCAAGGACATTGTGCTTCTCCTCACCCGCACCGAATGATTTTACGATATGATCGCCGATTATGATCTTCTTCATCTGCCTACTCCTTTATATTCTCGGAAATTTGTATTCGTCCAACACCCGCTGTGCCGATCATCGTTGCGATGAGTACCGAGCCGATCATCAACAGCGGATTAAATAGATATGCAGACAGTGGATTGATCGTAAAATGGAACGTTGTTGCTCCAAAGGAAGAGATCACCGCACCGGCAAGCATCCCCCCAAGTGTATTGGCTAGAAGCGTGCCAAGAACAATGCCGGCGATCAAAATGAACACCGAACGTGAGAGATACTGTGCCCTAATATCCGAGGTTGTGTATCCGAAAACTTTTATAACAGCAATCGAATATTTGTCTTTTGCCACAAGCATTTTCATAAACAACAGAGTAACCAATATCATAATAACCAGAGCAACGAGAATGGAAGCATGGTAAGCCTGCTTGACAGAACTTATG
>DASYFA010000246.1:0-11202 GCA_036498705.1 Paenibacillus sp. | reverse complement strand
AAAGGGCGTTATGCCGATTATGTGGAGCTTACGATGAATGGGATTGAATTGTACAGCAGCAGCTTCATCACGGTGGAACATCAGATTTTGCAGGGAACACTGACCGCCTTCACAGAGAAATACAAAATGATAAGTACGGTCGTTAAGCTGGAGCCTGACAAAATAGGAATCGTAAGCGCCGGTACTGCCGCCCCCAATTATATCCAAGAGACCTCGCTCGTTCCTGATCGTAAGCCAGGAGCACTGGACTACTATGCCTTGGCGATGACAGCGATGGTTGCCTTGTGGGGAGCAATGTCAGCGGGTCAATTGATCAGTAAGGAAGTTAAAGAGGGGACTGTGTTCAGGCTTGTGGCTGCCCCGGTTAATAAAGGTGAAATTTTCATTGGTAAGGTGCTCGGTAATCTCGTTGTAAATATGCTCTGTGTGCTAGTCCTTATCTTCTTCAGCAAATATGCCTTTGGCGCATACTGGGGCGATCACTTACTCGTTGTAATTCTCCTGTTATTATCGGAGGTTATTATGGCGGTGAGTTTGGGGTTAGCGGTGAGCTATATGTTTAAGGAAGCGGCAAGTCGTTCCATACTCCTGTTGGTTACACAACTCGCAGCTGTCTTTGGTGGAGCTTACTTTCCGTTCGATGAAGCTGGGCTTGAGATGACTAAGCTGATGTCAGTTATACTCCGGTTATCCCCGATTCGCTGGACGAATTCTGCTCTGACAGGTGTCGTCTATAGGAACGAGATTGTTGAGATCTGGCCGGTATTTGCTCTTAATATCGGAATTGCCGCTGTGATGCTGACGATTGCTGCGCTTCTGATGCGGCGTAGGGAGGGGCTATAATATGCTAAAAGATAATTTCTGGCTTGTGGCAACATCATTACGTACAATATTTCGCAAACGCAGTAATCTGATTCTTTATCTTGGCTTGCCTTTGGCTGGCATTCTGTTCTCCTTGTTAATATACTCAGGGAACGGTCAAGGCGGGTTGCGCGTCGGTGTAGTCAACGAAGATGGTTCGGAAATCGCTGCCAACACGGTATTTTTTTTACAGAGTCTGGATAAGGTTAAGGTTGAGAATGTCACAGAGGACCAGATGAAGAAACAGTTAGCTGCGGGTAAGCTCGATAGCGGTCTTGTATTGCAGAAGGGCTATTCAGATAGTGTGCTGGCCGGAGAACCTGGACATATCGTCATTCAGTCGTTGAAGGGCGCTCAGGTGACGGCATATATGAAGGCGATGCTGTATAACTTTATTGATAATCTAGCAGCAGTAGGAAAAATATCTACCGGTGATTCTAGTAAGTTCAAGCAACTTTATGAAGACTATCAGGGTCAAGATTTCCATCTTACGACAGGTACAGTGACCGACACCTCAGTTATGGTGGCAATGTCCTCTCAATCGATCGGATTTCTGATTATGTTCATGATGATGTCGGCCGTCAACTTATCTGAGTTGATTCTGAAGGGACGGGAGGACCGCACCTATTTCCGGGTTATGTCTTCGCCGATCACTCCTAGAACCTACGTAATTTCCAATATTATCGTCAATTTTATTGTCATGCTGGTACAGATCGGATTTACCGTCATTTGCATCAGGTATGTATTCAAATTTGATACGGGAATACCGCTGCTTCAGTTGGTCGGCTTACTTGCCTTATTCGCACTTATTTCGGTAGGTATCTCATTGTCCATCGTTGCCTTCTCCAAGAGTAGTGGGATGTCTGCGGCTTTGCAAAATCTAATTGTAACCCCAACCTGTCTGCTTGCTGGTTGCTTCTTCCCGATCGATATTATGCCATCGTTCTTACGGCGTATCGCTGATTTTCTGCCCCAGCATTGGATATTACAGACGATCAAGCAGCTGCAGGAGGGCGATAGCTTCACAGGCATATGGTTCAATCTACTGGTATTGGGTGGGTTTATCGTCGTGTTCTTCCTACTCGCCTCGTATAAGTTCAAACGAATGAATGACACTAGGAACTTTGTATAATTTTTGAGGGAAAAATATAACGTGATGTAGATCACAGATACAGTATCAAGTGGCTGTTATACTACAGTTAGCCGACATCTTATAGATGCACCCCGGCGGACGTATTGGTGGCAGAAATGCTCATTTTTGATTCCAATACGTCCGTAGATTCGCTTTCTTGCTAAGAGGAAGCAGGGTGCTTCTTTTTTTTGTCTTTTTTCGGTATCATTAAAGAAAGTTGTATTAGAGAGCACAGCATGTTTGAATTCGCAACACTACCTTGTTAGGAGGATTATGTAAAATGGAAAATTGTTTGTTTTGCAGCATTGTAGAGGGGAAGATCCCTTCGAAAAAAGTGTATGAAGACGATACATTCCTCGTATTCCATGACATTCAGCCTGCAGCTCCTGTTCATGTTCTAATCATTCCGAAGAAACATATCGCTACGATGAACGATGTTGGCTCAGAGGATTATGCTATGATTGGCGAATTGCATCGTGTTGCACAGCAAGTGGCCAAAGAGTTAGGTGTTAGTGATACAGGCTACAGACTGATTAACAATTGCGGTCCTGACAGCGGACAAGCCGTATATCATATTCATTATCATTTGCTCGGTGGAGCGAAGTTAGGGGCGCTCGCACAAACTTCGGATTCTCATGCAAATTGACGAATTTTGTGAGCGGTTAAGCGCTTGAAATAGTGGGAAAACTAAGGCGTATCAACGTTTTTAGCGCATACCGATCGGTGTTCACTGGTAATTGAGGAATAAATATTAAGTAATAAAACAGGGTGTCAGGTTGACACCTTCTTTATTTTTCCCCTATAATGTAGCTTGATGAACCGTGTTGTTATGCTCTTGGACGGTCTGGTCGGAGGGAGGGAAAACTGGTGTCTGAAACTAAAGTTCGCAAAAACGAGACAATTGATGCTGCACTTCGTCGCTTTAAACGTTCCATTGCTAAAGATGGCGTATTGGCTGAGGTGAAGAAACGCAAGCATTATGAAAAGCCAAGCGTAAAGCGCAAGAAAAAGTCCGAGGCTGCTCGTAAGAGAAAGTTTTAGGAGGAATTAGCTACCATGAATCTTAGCGAGCGATTGAACGAAGATATGAAGCAAGCGATGAAGAGTCAAGACAAGTTCAAACTCTCCACCATAAGAATGGTACGTTCTACGATTAAAAATCTTGAGATAGATTTGAAAAGAACTTTGGACGATAATGAAGTGCTTGATATCCTAAGTCGTGAGATCAAACAGCGCAAAGATGCCCTCCAAGAATTTGAAAAAGCAGGTCGTGAAGATCTTGCTGCGAGTTCCAGAGCGGAAGTTGAGATCATTGCCGTATACCTACCCGAGCAGTTAACTGAAGAAGAAATTAAAGTCATTGTACAGCAGACCATCCAGGAAACCGGTGCTTCTTCAAAAGCTGATATGGGGAAAGTGATGAGCGCGCTTATGTCCAAGGTCAAAGGCCGGGCTGACGGTAAGCTCATTAATCAGGCAGTCCAACAAGCTCTGCAATAGCTGATAGAGGTAAACACCTTCTACATCGTAGAAGGTGTTTTTTCTTGTGTTTTCATATTTCATCCCCTCCCCGCATATTTTGTACAGTAGGGGAAGGAGGATTGCCTCATATGAGCCGGTTTGTCCGCAAATTTCGCAAATGGACGGTCGATGCGCTCGACTTGCCAGGAGATCTTGTATTTAATTTGCCAAGGCTCACCTTGATCGGAGGTAAGCAGTTGTACATAGAGAATCACCGAGGGGTAAAGTTCTTCTCTCCGGAACAACTTCAATTGGAGTTAAGTCACGGTTCTCTTGAGGTCGAGGGGAGCGGACTTGTTATAAAGGAAATATTGCCGCAGGAGATTGTCATCGAAGGGAAAATCGAAGGTATTAAATATCGCGGAACGGAGGAGTAAGCTGTGAAATCACCCGTCTTTGCTAAATTGCGCGGCGTAGTTACCATTGTCGTCCGCGGTAGATCGATTGAACTTCTAGTCAATGAGCTAACGAAGAAAGAGATCCAGATATGGGACCTTAGGCCGCTCCCGGATGGAAAAATGGAGATGAATATCCAGCTAGCGGATTTCTTTAAGCTGCGTCCGCTTTTAAAGCGGACAGGCTGCCGTCTCCATGTGAAGCGGCGCTCAGGTCTCCCTTTTATGATGGCTAGATTATGGAAACGAAAGTGGTTCTTCGTCGGATTCACTCTCTTTATCGGGGTTGTGCTAGCTTTGTCCTCTCTGGTATGGGATATTGAAGTGGAGGGCAATGATAAAATTGCTAAGGAGGATGTCCTAATTGCTGCTCGTAGCGAGGGAGTGTATCCTTTTCAATGGATTTATCGGCTGCCTAGACAGGACGAGCTGTCTAAGGATCTGGCCCGCAAGCTGCCGGGCATCTCTTGGGTTGGGGTCTCGCGCACGGGGACAAAAATCACGATCCAGATCGTGGAGGCGTCGAAACCGAAAGAGCAAGAGCTAATGACCCCTCGTAGTTTTGTTAGTACGTCAGATGCGGTCATTTCACGTATTTATGTGGAAAGGGGCCAGCCGGAAGTAAAAAAGAATGATCGTGTCCGCAAGGGGCAACTTCTAATCTCCGGTGAACAGGGCGGCGAGAGAATCGTTGCTAAGGGAGAGGTTAGAGGCGTGGTCTGGCATGAATATAATATCGAGATTCCGTTGCTGCGCAAGCAGAAGGTATATACCGGGGAGAAAAAGGAACGCGGGTATTTATATTTTGGTAATACGGCGATTCAGCTTACTGGATATGGGAAAGTCGATTTCGAGAAGTCCAACACCATGACGAAGCTGGACCCGCTAACATGGCGAAGCTTCAAGCTGCCAATCGGCTGGATGAACGAGAAAATTCTTGAGACGACCTTCATCGAGTTGGCGATTTCTGAGGAAAAGGCAAAAAATGAAGGGATAGAAGCGGCAAAACGAGATATTATGAGCAAGTACGGGATAAATAGTGTAGTTTTAACGCAAAAAATTTTGCATGAGAAGACTGAGAATGGTAAAGTTTATATGAAAGTGCATTTTGAAGTAGATCAGGATATAGCAAAAGAACTACCAATCGTACAATAGCAAGGAGATTGAGGCTAATTTGTCAGAACAACTTGTCAGTGTCAAAATAACGCTTCAAAGTGCGTCTGAAGGATTATCATTATTCGGTCCCCAAGATGTATTCCTGAAGTTGATCGAGAAGAGATTCCAGGCAGGCATCGTCCTGAGAGAGTCAGAAATTTCCATCCGCGGACAGCAAGGTGATGTTGAACGACTTGAACAGCTATTCGAGGTGTTGCTTGAACTTGTTCGCAATGGATATATATTGACCGAAAGAGATGTGCTCTATGCGATTGATCTGGCGCAGGATTTTAGAGCAGATCAATTGCTTGATTTATATAAGGGAGAGATCGCCGTAACTTTCCGGGGCAAGCCGATCCGGGTTAAGACGATCGGACAGAAGCATTACGTTACGATGATCAAGAAGAACGATATTGTATTCGGTATCGGCCCTGCAGGGACAGGTAAGACGTATCTTGCTGTCGTGTTGGCTATCGCTGCGTTGAAGGAAGGTTCGGTTAAGCGTATTATCCTGACCCGTCCCGCGGTCGAAGCTGGGGAGAATCTAGGCTTCTTACCAGGGGATTTGCAGGAGAAGGTAGACCCTTATTTGCGCCCGCTGTACGACGCCCTATATGACGTCATGGGACCAGATCAGACAGCCAAGGCATTGGAACGGGGTCTGATTGAGATTGCTCCGCTCGCCTATATGCGTGGCCGTACGCTGGATGATTCTTTTATCATATTGGACGAGGCTCAGAATACGACGCCTGAACAGATGAAGATGTTTCTCACCCGACTCGGTTTTGTTTCGAAGATGGTCATTACAGGCGATGTGACTCAGATTGACCTTCCACGAGGTAAAAAATCCGGGCTGATCGAGGCTAGAACCATTTTGAATAATATTGATGAAATTGGGTTTGTTGATTTTGACGAGTCGGATGTGGTACGCCACTCGCTCGTTCAAAAGATCATTGTTGCCTATGATCGTGCCGCTGAAAATCAGGCCTAGTATAGGAGGGCTATCTCTATGACCTCAAATGAAATGCAAAAAAAGAGCAAGTTTCAATCGAAGGCTGCAGGATGGAGATATAGCGCGACGGTGCGCTATATTTTGTATGTACTCTTGATTGTAATCCTGTATGTGAGCATGGCGTCCAAGCTATTGCCAGAAACCTATGATATTGCGGTTGGCTTGCCTAGTGATAAAGAGATTCTAGCTCCGATGGATATTCCGGACACCAAAGCGACACTGAAGGCCCAGGAGGAAGCGGCCGAGAAGATAGGACAAGCCTATACGATCATTCCAATGCGTAATGAGATTCTTATTGGGCAAATCCTTGACCGGATCACCCGGTTGAATCAGGATGATCAAGTGTCCACCGAAGATAAGACAAAGATTTATCGTGAAGAATTGCCACAGCGAGTTAAGGATTACATACAGAACTTTATCAAAAATAATCGGAATTCTACCGACTATTCAGCTACGCTGTTTCAAGAAGCCTCGGATCGTATTAATGAACAACAGTATCATATTTCAGAAGAGACCTTTATTAAGATACCGCGCTTGACGCTTGAAGATATTAACGAGATGAAGCCGGTAGCTGCGGAGATCGTTTCCCGGCTGATGACGGACCAGATCGTTGATGCACAGACAGCCAGGTCGAAGGTAGCTGAAATGGTAAGTACTAGTTCCTTAAGCAAGCGGGTATCCCGTGAGGTTGTGCAGGAGCTGGTTCGTCTGGTGATTACTCCGAACAAGTTCTATGATGAAGAAGCGACCAAAGCCGCTAAGGTAGATGCCCGGGAGAATACTCCTACCGTCTTTATTAAGCAAGGAGATGTACTCGTTGCCAAGGGGCAGAAAATCACTGAAGAGATGTACAGCTTGCTTGACAAGAATGGCTTGCTTAAGAATGAGGTCAACTATTGGCCGCAATTTGCCCTTGTCATGCTCTCCGCTCTGCTCGCTTTAGGACTGATTATGTATATCCGTCAATCGGAGGGCGTCAGCCGCTTCAAATACAATAATTCGCAGTTTGTTATGCTGTTAATGATCATTGTGATAACGATTATCTCGATGCATCTAGCCTCTATTCTGCAAAATGAACAGAGAATATATGTCGGCTACCTTGCGCCGGTTGCTGTTGGGACTATGCTGATTACATTGCTGCTTGATTTGCAGCTTGCTTATATTTGCACCTTTTTGTTCAGTATTCTGGCAAGTGTAATCCTGAATGTGCACAAAGGACAGATTTTTGATTTCGGCTTTGGTTTCTTTACGATCGTGATTTCCTTTGCCGCGATCTTCGCGATCCATCGGGCCAGCCAGCGCTCAACGTTGTTAAAGGCGGGTATTATGATCTGTCTGTTCGGGTCATTCTCGGCTTTTACACTGATCCTGCTTGACAATAACGGCTGGACAGAATCCAGCACGTTGTATACGATCGGCTTTGCTGTTGCTGGAGGCTTACTGACGACGATTCTTGTCATTGGTCTAATGCCGTTCTTCGAAGTTACCTTTGGAATTCTATCTGCGCTTAAGCTGGTAGAATTGTCGAACCCGAACCATCCTCTGCTGCGCAAACTGCTGATCGAGACGCCGGGAACCTACCATCATAGCGTAATGGTCGGCAATCTATCGGAAGCGGCAGCTGAGGCGATCGGCGCGAACGGACTGTTATGCCGCGTGGGCTCGTACTATCACGATATTGGCAAGACGAAGCGGCCAAGCTATTTTATCGAGAATCAGAACAATATGGAGAATCCGCATGACTTCATCGATCCGAAGTTGAGCAAGTCGATCATTATTGCCCATACGACGGATGGAGTTGAAATGTTGAGAGAATACAAACTGCCTAAGCCAATTCGGGACATTGCCGAACAGCATCATGGGACGACATGCTTGCACTATTTCTACCATAAGGCGCTGACTTTGGCTGAGGAGCAGGGAGTCAAGCCTGAATTCACGGAGGAGGACTTCCGCTATCACGGTCCTAAGGCTCAATCCAAAGAGGCGGCCGTAGTTGGGATTGCCGATAGTGTAGAGGCGGCTGTACGCTCGCTGCGCAAGCCGACGGTGGAACAGGTTGAGACGATGATTGAGAAGATTATTAAGAGCCGTTTGGACGATCACCAATTCAACGAATGCGATTTGACGATGCGTGAGCTTGACGTCATCGCTAAGACGCTGAAGGAGACTGTGATGGGGATCTTCCATTCCCGGATCGAATATCCGGAGCAGATGAAGAAGACAAAAGCGGCGGAAGAAGAGAATGACAGGGGGCAGGAAGGAAATGGCGCTTAAATTAGAGTGGAGCAACGAGCAGGACAAGCTAGAAATCAACGATGATTTGATCGCGTTATTAGATACATTACTGCAAAAGGCAGGCGAAGCTGAAGGGGTTACGGAAGGTGAGGTAGCCCTGACCTTCGTCGATGACGAGAATATTCATGAACTGAATCGGACATATCGCGGAATTGATCGGCCAACAGATGTATTGTCCTTTGCGATGCAGGAGTCACTTGATGATGAACTGGAAATCGTATATGAGGTGGATGATGAAGAGGAAGCAGATCAACTGGATGCAATGACAGACGTTCTTGGCGATATTATTATCTCTGTCGAGCGTGCTCAATTGCAGAGTGAAGACTACGGTCATTCTCTTAATCGGGAAATCGGCTTTCTATTCGTGCACGGCTTCTTGCATTTGCTCGGTTATGACCATCAGGATGAAGCCAGCGAAGCAGAAATGATGGGCAAGCAGGAAGCGGTTCTTGCACAGGTAGGATTGCTCCGCTAATGAAATCGAAGCGTAAATGGAGCGATGTGTTCAGCTGTGCAATTGAGGGGATCATCCATTCTTTACGAACAGAACGCAATCTGCGTATTCATGTACTGGCCGGCATCTTAGTGATGCTGGCTGCGTTGTTTTTTCAACTCTCATTAAGGGACATGGCTCTACTGCTTGTTATGGTTGCACTAGTGATCTGCATGGAGTTGATGAATACGGCGATTGAGAAGGCGGTTGATCTGATTAGTCCGGATTGGCACAAGTTGGCCAAGATCGCCAAGGATGCGGCAGCCGCAGCGGTTTTTGTAGCAGCGATATTCTCAGTTCTCGTAGCTGTGTTATTATTCTATCAGCCAGTAATGAATTGGCTTGGTATGAATTAAAGCCAGTAAATGCCGGACAAGAGGTGGAATTGTTTAAGATCCTCTATAATCCTCGTATACACCCAGTATCTCTGCATTGTAGCTTGAGGAATGAGGCAACTTATGATTGAAGGTTAGTAATCACGATTAACGAATAATGAAAGGATTGCATATATGACTAAATCTAAATTTAAATCGGGGTTTGTAGCTATCGTTGGCCGTCCAAACGTCGGTAAATCAACATTGATGAACCAAGTCATTGGTCAGAAAATCGCTATTATGTCCGACAAACCGCAGACGACGCGGAATAAAATTCACGGAGTCTATACGACTAACGAAATGCAGATTGTATTTCTGGATACGCCAGGTATTCATAAGCGTCAATCGAAGCTTGGAGACTTCATGAACACGACGGCGTTGAACACGCTTGGAGAAGTTGAGGCCGTATTATTCCTCGTTGATGCTGCAGAAGGCTTTGGTGGAGGCGACCGTTTTATTATTGAGAAGCTCAAAGGCCTGTCAACGCCAGTCATTTTGGTATTGAATAAGATTGATCGTATACAACCGGAGGATTTGCTTCCACTGATCGAGAAATACAGCAAGCTGCATGATTTTGCTGAAATCGTGCCCATCTCGGCGATGCTGGGCAATAATGTGAATACGTTGCTTGAGCAACTCGGTAAGTACTTGCCGGAGGGACCGCAGTATTATCCTGAAGATCAGATTACGGACCATCCGGAGCAATTTGTATGTGCCGAGCTGATCCGTGAGAAAATTCTTCATATGACGCGTGAGGAAGTTCCGCATTCCATTGCGGTGACGATAGAAGATATGCGCGTGCAGGATAATGGGGTTGTCTATGTAGGTGCTGTGATCTTCGTAGAGCGCGATTCACAGAAAGGGATCATTATCGGTAAGCAAGGCTCAATGCTGAAGGAAGTCGGCAAATTAGCGAGAATGGATATCGAGCGGCTGCTGGGTTCGAAGATCTTTCTCGAGCTCTGGGTCAAAGTGAAGAAGGACTGGCGTAACCAGGACCGAGTTCTGAAAGATCTGGGCTTCCATAGAGACGCTTAACTTCACATCATAATCAAAAGCGAGATTTTTTTTTTTTTTTGAACTTCCGTTTCAATGAGTGTTAAAAAGACCGGTTTTCAGCACCGAGAAGGTTGGATGAAGCTAGGGGCTGAGGAACGGATCGTACGTAGTTGGTACGTGAGTACCGGAAGACCCGGGTGAATTCAAGATTCGAAGTCGAATAGCCTAACAGTGATACATCGTGATCAAAAGCTGACTTTTTAACTTCCTCTAAGTTGGGAGGAATTGCAACGCATAGATCATGTCATCTAGCACATCCTATCTTTGTAGATGCAGACGTCATTTCCGAAGAGAGGATGAATACCAATGCGAGATTTTTCGTGGAAGTATTTTGCAATGACGGGAGATGTCGATGCTTATTTATTATATAAAGAGACTGGCGGAAGTTCAGGTGAAGAAGCCAGTACGATTGAGGAACTGAGCTTTGAGGAGGAAGAAGCGGCGGCTGAATAATCGCTTGACATGGCGCCAGCGAGGTTGGGGGAACAGGTATGTTATATAGAGTAGAAGGAATCGTCATCCGCAGTGTGGATTATGGCGAAGGCAATAAAATCGTCACGCTATGCACCGAGAATAATGGGAAAATTGGAGTTATGGCACGCGGTGCAAAGAAGATGAAGAGCCGTCTGGGAGCCATGGTGCAGCCTTTTACTTATGGTGAATATGTGTTCTTCCGTCAGAACGGCGGCTTAGGTACGCTGAATCAAGGTGAGATCATTGAATCTCACTTTTCTTTGCGTGAGGATTTATTCCTAGCGGCCTATGCCTCCTATGCTTGCGAGTTGCTGGATCGTACTCTGCAGGATGAAGAAATCGGACGCTTCTGGTTCACGCAATTGAAGGCCTGTCTCGATGCGCTTTCATCCGGCAAAGATCCGCAGATCGTTCTTCATCTATATGAGATC
>DASYFA010000245.1:0-15719 GCA_036498705.1 Paenibacillus sp. | reverse complement strand
CGAAGCTCTTTGATCGTAGGACGTTTGCCGTATAGCAATACGCCTGTACGGTAGATCTTCGCGGACAGCCATCCGCAAACATAGATGGAAATCAACAGGATGACAATCGAAACGATAATCTCCCAAGGCTTTGGTTCGCCTACGCCCATCCGGACGATCATACTGACCGGCGAGAAGAACGGAATATAGTTGCAAACCTTCATCAACATTGAATTAGGTGCACTCATGCTGAAGGTTCCGATATAGAAAGCGGCTAGTGAGAGCATCGTAATTGGCATTACCGCTTGACCAAGATCCTCCGTCCGGCTCACAAGCGAGCCGACCGCAGCGAACAAAGTTGCATACAGGAAGAAGCCGAGAATGAAATATACCAAACCAAGGATGAACACTGTCGGATCCAACTGAGAGAGATTTAGATCATAACCGCTCAAGGCAGTACGGTTATATGGCAATGCCAGGTTGCCGGCTAAAACGGCAGCGAAGATAACTATTTGCAGCAGGCCGATAAAGAACATGCCGAGTATTTTACCGAACATTTGTGTAATCGGAGATGTGCTTGTAATCAGAATCTCCATAATCCGCGAGCTCTTCTCGGAGGTAACCTCCGCGGCAATCATGTTCCCGGTCATCATGTTTGTCATGAAGAAAAGAATGATCAATATATACATTGCTGCAAAGTTAGCAGGCGAGAAATTTTTCTTCTCTGGCCCGGCTTCCTCACCGTTCTGAGCCAGCTTGTGCACGTCTATCTGCACTGGGGCATTCAATTCAGCGACTTGGGCATCCGTTAACGAGCCCTTGGTAATGAATTCAGTCTTCACACTCTGCAGGGAAGCCTGTAATTCAGTCTGGATTCCACTGTCGATGCTGTCTTTTTTGGAAATATAGTTAACTGCCGGGAAGTCCTCCCCATTTGTCTTAACGAGCTGCAGGTACCCGCTGATCTTCCCGTCCTCTAGGTCTTTATTTAGACTCTCATTAGCCTGCTCATACTTTACAAATTTCAAGCCTGATGCAGGTAGCTTATCATGGTATTTCTCCAAAGAACCCGCAAGCTCTGGGTAATCTGCATATACGAGCCCTACAGAAACTGGACCACTTTCTTTACCTGTAAATTTATCAATAAAATAAGGAACATGAATGCCGATCGTCATTAGCAGAGCCAATACAAGGGTGGTTATGAGAAAAGATTTTGTCCTGACCTTATTTAAAAACGTGAACTTGATTACTGTGCCAAGCTTATTCATGAGCTTCACCAACCTCTCTAATAAAGATTTGATTCAATGTCGGCTCCTTAATCTCAAAGTGCTCCACTTCGCTCTCCTCCATCGCTTTGCGCAGAATGGATTTTGCCGCAGCCACATCAGAGATCTTGATCAGATATCCCCGCTCCTTGCGCTCGACCTTCTCGACTCCGTGCAGCAATTCTAGACCGTTTACTTCACCAGATGTGTAGAGAAGAACCTCTTCCCGAGGATAACGTTTCTTAATCTCCCGCAGGTTCCCCTGCAGCACCGTATTGGAGCGGTCCAGAATCGTAATATTGCGGCACAATTCCTCTACATGTTCCATGCGATGGGTCGAGAACAGAATGCTGGTTCCTTCTTCACGCAGTTCCTTAACTGTGGCTTTGAGCAGTTCTACATTGACAGGGTCAAGTCCGCTAAACGCTTCGTCCAAAATCACAATTTTCGGTTTATGAACGACCGCAGCGATAAAGCCCATTTTCTGCTGGTTCCCTTTGGACAGTTCTTCAATCCGCTTATCGTAATATTCCGGTACTTCAAACCGTTCAAGCCAGTAGCGTAAGCTCTTCTCGGCCCCGGCTTCCGTCATGCCACGCAATTTAGCCAAATATTTAATCTGATCAGAGACCTTCACTTTAGGATATAATCCGCGTTCTTCTGGCAAATACCCCATTCCATGCTGTAGTTCCTTGCCAAAAGGCTTGCCATGATATAGAATCTGGCCTTCATCGGGATAAATCAGCCCCAGCACCATTCGCATCGTCGTCGTCTTCCCCGCTCCGTTGGCACCGAGCAGACCATAAATTTCCCCAGCCTCTACCTGCAGCGATATTTGGTTGACCGCAGTTTTCTCGCCGAATTGTTTTGCAACCTTATCAAGCACTAAAGGTTTTACCATCTTTCGTTATCCCTCGCTTCACTTATTCAAATTTGTATATCTAATAGATAGACAGATATCTATGCTAACAACTCCTCAGGCCCATACCCTTCGATCCACAATCGCAATATTTCCTCTAGCTCGAGAGTCCGCGACTTCACGATCTGCATACCTGTGGCTGCCAAATAATCCGCCCACTGTTCATTGTCCCGGACAATGATTCGCGTCAATGACGGTCCATCCGAGTGACATTTGGCGACTCCACTTACCTTACTAAGCACTTCCGGTTCCCCTTGAATCCACAGTTCCTTCCAAGTGCCGTAGAGTGAGTCCTTCTCCGCCACGCCGAGAACCTGCCCCTCGTTAACCAGTACGATATAGTCAGCCAATCTCTTGACCTCATCTACAATATGAGTCGATAACACGATCGTGACTTCCTCGTTCACCATGCAAGCCTGGAGTTCGTCGATCATATCGCCCCAGGCGAATGGATCGAGACCTGAAGACGGCTCATCAAGCAGAAGTAGCTTAGGTCTAGACGCGAGTACAGCGGCAATTTCGAACTTACGTCTCTCCCCTTTGGACATCCTATTTAGCCGTTCATTACGTGGTACATGAAACCTCTCCATTAGTTCGTTAAAATGCACTTCATCCCAGTTCGGGTACC
Source organism: Paenibacillus sp. (assembly GCA_036498705.1). Classification (GTDB taxonomy): domain Bacteria; phylum Bacillota; class Bacilli; order Paenibacillales; family Paenibacillaceae; genus Fontibacillus. The sequence goes on along the minus strand of DASYFA010000245.1, from coordinate 12,928 downwards.
AGTATGAACGAAACTTGGCCGCTGCCTCGGCGGTTAAACGGTTCTCCTCGAGAACCGGGATTTCCGGAACATATCCGATACTCTGTCTTAATTCTAGAGGCAATTCGTTGCTAAATGTTTCGCCATACCAGCTGACCGTGCCTTGATCCGGTTTGATCGTCTGCATCATCATATTCAACATAGTACTTTTCCCAGATCCGTTAGTTCCAACGAGAGCTACGATATAGCCTTGCGGAATATTTAGATCGATCGGCCCGATCGAGCGTCTCCGCCTCTGCTTTAAAGCCCCTCTAAGTTCAATCGCCATTTTCTCTGTCACTCGGTATCCCTCCCGCCATCTTTATGATATTTCTGCTTCAATATCTTTAGAAACAATTGTTTCAATTCTTCTTCTCCATACTGAACGGAAATACCAGTATCTACAGCCGTCTCTACCGCTACTTGAACAACCGTCCTCCGATACTCATCCCGCTCCCCGGTTCCGACCTTGGCAACAAAGGTTCCTGTCCCTTGCTTCGTCCGAAGTAAGCCTTCATTCTCTAAATCCTGATAGACTCGTCGGATCGTGATGACACTACAGCTCAGGCTCGCGGCAAATTCACGAATTGACGGTAACAACGTTCCTTCTTCGATTTGCCCGCTGACGATCAATGATTTAAGCTGAGTCTCAATCTGATGGTACAAGGGCTCTGCGCTTTGTTCATCAATTTGAATCGGAATCCACACCTTTCACTTCACCTCCGGCCACTAAATCTGCTGTAGCATCCTATCATACTAAATCTCGATCCGTTAATTTCCGTGTAGTCAATAAACCGGTCAAATAAAGCAACAGCACGCCAACTAGAAGAGTTCCCCACATGATTGGTGATAACAAAGCATAACGTACGGAAAGATCCATCGTATATTTCACTAAATTACTTCGAAGAACAGCTACAACAAACGTCAATACTACCATCCCAAGCATAAGAACCATGCTCAGCCAGAAATATATCTTTCCTCTTTTCAAAAATTCCAAGTATATATAGAGTCCATTTATACACAGAGCATACCCGATCCACGTTATAGCGAAGGCGATATATTGTGTAACGCTCATATCTTTATTAAAGATTATAAAAACAAAGAATATTGTTGAAAAAAAGATAATACCGTTAAAAATAATCGTAATCACCAGTTGGATATACCGGCTTTTCATGACCGTCTTGACCGGAATCGGAAGCATTCGGTAATACCGTAGCATTTGTGTATATGAATCTTCCTTCAAATAATTAAATGATCTTCGTGAGAAGAAAAATCCGATCATAGGTACCATCATAAGCATAAGGTAATCCGCCATCGGATGAATATTCGTCTCGGCATGATCCACGGAATATAGCATAAAGCTGAACATCGCTCCGCTATATATCATGAATATAGCGTTCCAGATCAGATACATTCGGTCTGTATATAAATCCTTTTTGAAAATGACCCAGGCGTCCTTCCAAGCTTTCAACTCCATCACCCTTCCTTAATCCCCCATATCTACGCACTATAAGTTGTCAGTTCCGCTATAGATGAGCAGTTGCTATAACCACTGTGCTTACTGTTTATATCTTTATACACAGTATATACTGTGCATATCTGAACCGTCAATATAATATTTTCCAATACTTCTCAATAAAAAAAAGGACATGCCTAGAAGAATTACTTCAAGACATGTCCTTTTAGCTGTTATCATCCGCCAGCATTTTCTTCTTAAGCACCCAATATAACTTCCCATACTGGCTTCGTATGTCCACCTGGATACATCATATACAATAGAATATACACTGCTACTCCAGTAATTGCCGTGAAGAACCAAATCACCGATGTCGTACGGCCCCATTTACGGTGCTTGGCATACTTCGCCTTGAAGCCGAGCACGAGCGTCGTAATTCCAAATACCGCTGCCACGGTTGCCAAGACAATGTGGAAGATCAGAAACACTTGGTAGTATACCTTAAGATTATCTGGTCCTCCCCATGAAGTATTGCCGATAAATACGGTCCGCGACATATAAATGATGAAAAATAGCAATGCTGCAACCGCAGCCGCAATCATCGTCTTCTTATGCGCCTCGCGCTTCCCTTTAATAATCAGCGCCCAGCCGATCGCAACCAGCACGGCACTAATTACGATAAACGACGTGCTAATCGTCGGAAATAATGTAAAAACATCCATGATACATCCTCCTGCTTCATTTCATTTATAGAGGTTGTTTAAATAGTCCCTAAAAGTCTGACTTTAGGGAGTATACTCCTCCGACAGTATCTCCTCATCATCTTCTCTCCGGTTCTCTTGTCTGTACCATTGAAAGAACACGTAGGCCAACATCGAGGCAAAGATAGTCTCCTGAATGAACTTCATCAGAATTCCCCCAACTTGCTGATCAACCACAGGTTCCAAATAGCCGAAGAACTGTGGTCCGCCAAACTGGCTTAGTAGCATCGTTGTATCCCCCGAAATACAATAGCCCATCGCCTTGGCCCAGACTACCGGATCACTATATGTCGTGTACATCGGATTTGGAGCGAAAATGATTAATCCACACGCTGGAGTTAAGAGTATCATATTGAGGAAGATAAAACCAACCTTCTTAACTCCCTTACCCGAAGTCATATCAGGCAGCGGATCTACTAATGTCCACCACATCAACACCGCCGTAATAAATAGCACGACATAGTACAGTCGGTGCACTCCGAAATGGAGCATCACGTAGTCATGAATAACGGGGATGTGATAGAAAGAGAATAGCCCGTTAAATATGATTGCTGCAACGACAGGATGGATCAGAAATTTAAGAGTACGCAGCGGACTCCTTCTAAGCCAAGACACAACCTTGCGCCAGACCCAGACAGGAATACCAAGCATTAGAAGCGGTGGAGCCAACAAATACGAAAACGCCATGCTAATCATATGGAAGCTAAACATAATATGTCCAAGCAATTCTATAGGGCCGCCTTGAGCGATATACAACAAAGCCAGTCCAAGTAAGAATAGTAGCTTCCTGTAGACGGGGACCTTCTCCCCTTGCCCGTATTTCTCGCTAAGCGGTCCAATCAATACGAAGTACCCCGCTATGATCAGCAGCACCGTTGCTAATGCAATCGGACTCCATACCTGTGTAAATGTAAAATATTCTAACCCGAGCACACGAACCCTTCCTTCCCGGAGACTTCGATTCTGTCGATATAATGAACATTTGCTCTATCCGTTTCACTCACTGTGTATGACATACATCATATTCTATTCCCATATTATTCCCTCTAATTATTTATACTTGAACCTCTCATGACTAAAGTCACGAGATTCTTGGGAAGAGAGCATACTTGCAAGCTTATTTCTTTGCTTGTAGAGGTTTCTCTTATTTACCAAGCTATCCCTGTCGTTCCGACAGTTCACTGAAACATTGGTTTACGCTGCTCCTAATCCGAGTATGCGTAAGCCTTCTTTTTCTATATTAATGGCTGCATTGATGTCTCTATCATGATGCGTACCACAAGTCTCACAAGTCCACTCTCTAATTTCCAGTGCTTTCTTTCCTGACTGAAAGCCACAATGGGAACAAAGTTGTGAAGAAGGAAACCATGTATCTATCTTTACTACTTGTTTTCCATACCAAAGAGCTTTGCACTCTAGCTTAGAGACAAATTCAAACCAAGACACATCAGCGATTGCACGAGCTAATTTATGATTTTTCATCATACCTTTGGCATTTAAGTTCTCTAAACAGATCATATCGTGGCTTTTGATAAGATCTGTGCTAAGTTTATTGAGAAAATCATTGCGTCGGTTGAATACTTTTTCGTGCAATTTCGCTACTTTCGCTTTTTGTTTTTGGTAATTTTTGCATTCCAAAAAAGACTTACCAGATTTCTCGGCAAGTAATGCTTTTCTTGAAAGTTTTCGTTGTTCACGTTTTAGTTTTTGTTGCATTTTCTTAGTGAATCGGTTATTATCTTCTTTTTCTCCACTTGAAAAAATGGCGAATTCAGTCAATCCTAAGTCAATTCCTGCAGATTTTCCTGTTTTAGGTAAAACAGCGATTTCTTCTTCACAAAGAATGGAAACAAAGAATTTCCCCGTTGGATTCTTGCGAATAGTAGCATTAAGAATACGTCCTTTTACTTCTTGACTGTTGGCATAGCGGACCAAACCAAGTTTTGGCAACTTGATTTTTTTCTCTTGCACTTCAATACTATGATTCACATTTTTTGTTGTATAACTTTGTACTGGATTTGCCTTACTCTTAAATCTTGGGTATTGAGTTTGTTTCTTGAAAAAGCGTGTGAAAGAATCAGCTAAATTTCTTATGGAAGATTGCAGTGCAATACTATCCACTTCTTTTAGCCAGTTAGTTTCTTCTTGTTTTTTCATGACAGGTAACAATGAGGAACATTTTTGATAAGACAAGCCTTTGCCAGTTTTCTTGTACTCTTCCTGCCACAAATTTAAAAAGTGATTATAGACATATCTTGAACAGCCTATCGTTTTAGCGATAAGCACTGCTTGTTCTTGACTGGGGTAAATTCTAAATTTGTAGGCTTTGTGTCTTAACATCCTGTTCACCTCATTTCTTTTGTTGATTTTGAAACACACCAGACAATATGAAACTGAATGGCGTAAACATATCCACGACCCTGTTTGACTTCAGACAAAAAATCATCTCTACATATAATATATCATACGTAGTGGCGGTTATCCTTTTAGGTCAATGTATTTTGGATAATCTGCTCGTTACATCTGTCGGTCATGTACGTAGGCTAAAGCCCACGCCCCAGACCGAAGCCGATTCATCTCACGACTAAAGTCACGGGTTGGCTGCGTAATAAAAAGAGGGCTTGGAATCAAGCCCTCCTTATATTTCCTACCACCACATCCAGTATAGCGCGGCGATAATCGCCAAACTTGCAACGAAGAATCCCCCGGCCATGAACAGAATCGGTATCATATGTCCCTTATCTTTAAGATGCATCCAGTATCCCAGCTGAACAAGTACCTGAAGTACTGCCATAACCAGCAATAACAGGACAGTGAAAGCGATGTTGACTCCGCCCGCCGCGACGGAAGCAAAAGCAATCAAAGTTAGAACGATGGAGAAAATAAACGCGATGACATGCTTCTGCGGTCCTTCCTGGCGATGCCGATGCTTGATCGTTGTGACGCCATTCGAATCGTGATTCGTCATGCTATCCTACCACCTTTCCAAGCAGGTAAACAACGGTAAAGATGAATACCCATACTACGTCGATAAAGTGCCAGTACATCGCCGACACATAAACCTTCGGAGCGGTAACTACGGTTAGCCCTTTCTTAAACAGCTGGCCTATGATTATAGAAATCCAAAGAACCCCGAACAAGACGTGTGCCCCGTGGAAGCCAACTAAGGTATAGAACGATGAACTGAACGCGCTGGTCGTCATACCATAACCTTCATGAAGGATATACTGGGAAAACTCGTAAATTTCAAGTACAAGAAACGCTAGGCCGAGCAATACAGTCACGCCAAGCCACTTAGCCAGCACATTGCGATTACCGCGATGCAATGCCTGTACGGCGAATACGCTTGTCAAGCTGCTTATTAACAATATGAAGGTTGCCGCTGCAGTTATAGGCAAGCTGAACAATTCGCTGGCCGATGGACCGTCTGCCACTTGATTTCTCAGTGTCAGGAAGGTAGCGAAAAGCGTGCCGAACAATACGGCTTCTCCACCAAGGAAAAGCCAGAAGCCAAGCACTTTATTGCGACCTTCCAGCGTAGCTTTCTCGGGCTCATGAGGAAGGACGTTCGTTGCTTGTTCTGCATGAGGTGTTGTCATGCTTTTACCCCCTTCTCATTTAATTCAGACGGTTCGATATGCCAGCCGTGATCATCATACAGCGAACGTATCAGCATGCTTCCGAAAGTAATCGCGAGGCCAATGCCCGTTACAATATAGTTCCCAAAAATAAAGTTCATGAAGCTGTTGCCAAAGTCATCGCTCGTAAACATAAATCCAAGTCCTGCGATAAACAAACCGACTGACATTATAAATGGAAGAATTGTCGGTGACGGCATATGGATTGATCCGATCGGTTCAGCCGGAGTCATCTCCTTATTGCCCGCCATCTTCTCTTTCCAGAATGCATCAAGTCCACGAACAAGCGGAATCTGCTTGAAGTTGTACTCCGGTGGAGGCGAAGATATCGTCCATTCCAGCGTACGTCCATCTTCCCAAGGATCATTCGAAGCATTCTTTGGTTTGGCCGCGGTAATGCCTACATTGATCAGGAACGCGATCACTCCGACACCCATCAGGAACGCGCCAACCGTACTGATTAAGTTCAGTAATTCAAAGCCCTGGTTCGGCAAATATGTAAATACGCGGCGCTGCATACCCATCAATCCAAGGAAATGCTGTACGAAGAAGGTCATGTGGAAGCCAATAATAAATGTCCAGAATTCGAACTTACCCAACTTCTCATTAAGTATCCGGCCGAACATTTTAGGCCACCAATAATGAAGACCTGAGAACAATCCGAGAACAAGTCCGCCCACGATTACATAATGGAAGTGAGCAACTACGAAATAAGTATCATGATATTGATAGTCTGCCGGAGCTGAGGCCAGCATTACGCCGGTAACGCCCCCCATAACAAAGGTAGGAATAAACCCGACGGCAAATAGATTCGCCGTAGTAAAGCGAATTTGGCCACCCCACATCGTAAATAGCCAGTTGAATATTTTGATCCCGGTCGGTACGGCGATTAACATCGTAGCTATCGAGAACAATGCATTTGCGACCGGCCCGAGGCCTGTCGTAAACATATGGTGTGCCCAAACCATGAAGCCCAGGAAGGCAATCAAGATCGTAGCGAACACCATCGAGCTGTAGCCGAATAGGCGCTTACGTGAGAATGTACTCACGACTTCAGAAATCACCCCAAAGGCTGGAAGTATCAAGATATAAACTTCAGGGTGTCCGAAAATCCAGAAGATATGCTGCCAGAGAACTGGGTTACCGCCTTTGCTCACTTCGAAGAAATTAGCTCCCAATATCCGGTCGAAAGACAGTAGTACGAGACCAACCGTCACGGCAGGGAATGCGAACAGAATCATAGCCGAAGTTACAAAAGACGTCCAGGTAAACATCGGCATCCGCATATACGACATCCCCGGAGCACGCATCGTGATGATCGTAGCCAGGAAGTTAATCCCCCCGATCAGTGTACCAAGTCCAGCAATCTGCAAGCCGATCGTATAGAAATCGACGCCATGCGTTAAGCTGTAAGCCGTTGTAGATAACGGGGTATAAGAGGTCCAGCCCGCATCAGGAGCCCCTCCCATAAACCAGCTAATATTCAGCAATAAGCCACCGAATAGAAAGGTCCAGAACCCGAGTGAATTCAAGAACGGGAACGCAACGTCACGCGCCCCGATTTGCAGCGGAATTACCGCGTTCATCAAGGCGAAAATAACAGGCATAACCCCGAGGAAAATCATGGTCGTTCCGTGCATTGTAATCAATTCATTAAACTGCTGCGCCGTCACAAAATCATTCATCGGTTTCGCAAGCTGAACCCGGATAAGCAGCGCTTCAATCCCGCCGATTCCGAAGAAGAAAGCTCCCGCAACCAAATACAGAATGGCGATTTTCTTGTGGTCGACCGTCGTCAGCCAGTCCATCAATCCCTTGTGCCGCTTAACACTATGAGCGTGAGCCAAGGTCTGTACCCCCTTTAAGTTCCTTTGCCTTAGAAATGCCGTTCATGCCAGAAGAGACGTTCGATCAGTAAGATAGTTTATAATCAGCCAGGTACTGGGCGATCGCTTCGATCTGATCATCCGTCAGCCCTAAACCTTCTTTAGGCGCCGGCATCTTATTGCCTGGCTTCACGGCTTGTGGATCCTTAAGCCATTCAACCAAATTGTCCTTGACTGGCTTTCTGCCTGCCGGATCCCCTGTTCCCTCTTCATTCAGTAAGATGCTGGCAACAGTCTCCCTACTTCCGATTCCCGTCAGGTTCGGCGCTAGTGGCCCTCCTTGGTCACCGACCGCATGACAGGTCAAGCATTGACTCTTGAACACTTCTGCAACAGCCGGATCTTCAGGCAGTACGGCCGGTGCTTTCATCGCCTCAATCCAGTTCTTGAACGAATCATCGCTGACTGCTTTTACTTTAAATTCCATAAGACCATGGGACGGGCCGCAGAGCTCGGCGCATTTACCAAGATAGACGCCTTCCTTGGAAGCTTCAATCCAAGCTTTATTCACCGTGCCATCGGTATTGGTATCCGTCTTGCCTGCAAGAGAAGGCACCCAGAAGGAGTGAAGAACATCGGCCGTCTTTAATTCAAGCGCGATCTTCTTACCGGTTGGAATAATTAAGTCCTGCGCAGTTGTCACCCCGTAGTCCGGATAGTTGAACTCCCACCAGAACAGATGCGAAGTTACCTTGACCTTAACCGCATTTTTGTCTTTGGAATAATCTTCACCAATAGCAAACACCTTCTGAACCGTAGCGACTCCCAGAATCATTACGAGCACCAAAGGTATAGCTGTCCAAATAATCTCCAATTTCAAATTTCCTTCAACCTGCTTCGGTACTTCAGTCTGTCCCGGCTTGCGACGAAATTTGATAAGGACATAAGCGGCAATACCAAACACGATGATCATGACACCAACCATGATATAAATCGCCAGCTTGATTAGTCCGAGCTGATCTTCCGCTACAGGTCCCTGCGGTCTAAGCACAGACAAGTCCTCGCGTCCGCATGCCGAGAGCAAAAGCGGAATGCCGAGGAACAGGGGGACAAGCCGTTTAAAAGCCTTTCCAGGTTTCATCATTTGATCTACCCCACTTTACGTTTTCTCCCGAATATGTACGAGTACAAAGATGATGCATTTCCAGTAAACAAGACACGACTTTTAACACAATAGATGCATCTTTGTCAATTATAACAATCACCTATTAAATATATGATTCAACCCATCTTTTGTCAATGAATCATAGGGAGTTCACAAAATGTTCAAATATTCGAAAAAGTGCATCGCAACAGCGTTTGTCAACGTTTACAAACAAAAAAAACAGGCCTTATAAGCCTGTTCCTTTTGCCCCAATTTCCCCCAATTCACGCTTTATTACAGCGTTTGACGCAATTCTGTCATATTTGACATTTCGTTTAACATTGTTTGAAAATTGTATTAAAAAAGAGAGCTAAGCTCTCTTTTTCCTTAATTTATTTAGTTAAAATTACAGGTCCATCTTCCAGAACTGCCAAAGTATGCTCAAAATGTGCCCCCAGGGTTCCATCCGCTGAGCGAATCGTCCAACCGTCATTATCCCACAGCACCGCTCCGGAATCTCCGAGCGTAAATATCGGTTCGATCGTGAATACCATTCCGGTCTTAATAATCATACCGCTATGTGCGCGACCGAAGTTCGGTACATCCGGTGCTTCGTGCATTCTCCGTCCAATACCATGTCCGATTAATGCTTTTACAATCCCCATGTTCTCTTCATCAGCGCATCGTCCAACTGCATAGCCGATATCTCCGATGCGGTTCCCCGGCACAGCCTGGGCAATTCCAGCATAGAGAGCCTTCTCGGTGACTTCCATCAGCCGCTTGGCCTCACTACTAATCTTGCTTACCGGGTAGGTCCAGGCCGAATCGGCTAGCCAGCCCTTCTTATTCACGACGAGGTCGATCGTCACGATATCCCCTTCCTGCAGCTTCTTGTTATTCGGAAATCCGTGACATACCACTTCATTTACCGATGCACAGGTGGCAAAAGGGAATCCTCGATATCCTTTCTGCTCCGGAGTAGCCCCTCTCTCAGCCAAATATTTCTCCACAAAAGCATCGATCTCCAGTGTCGTTATTCCGGGAGCGATTAGTTCAGCTATTTTTTTATGACAATCAGCCAGAATCTCTCCTGCTTCCTTGATCCTTGAAATTTCCTCCTTCGATTTCAAGCTTACCTTCACGCCAAGGCACTTCCTTTCTGCTCAAATAAAATGTTGAGTATCTGTGTAGAAACTTTACTTACTAATATAATTATATGTGTGGAAACAGAAGAAAAAAACGTCCCGGCTATATCCGCCAGGACGATTATATTCAGGAGTTCCTGATTAAAACGCGATAGTTACTTCCCTGATATGTACTATCAGGAAACCGACGAATCCAATTTATCCAACTCATTCTCAACAATAAGAGTTAGTTCCTCCTCATAGCCTCCCATTATCCGATACTTCCTGACATATTCCTTCACGAACTTCTTCGGATCTTTCGGCTTGAATATCCGGGTCATCTCCCGCAAGCTTTCCTTCACTTCATTATGACCTTTTGTAGCCATACTAATTCCCTCCCAGAACGCTTGAAATAAATGCCCCGATCATGAGAACTCTGAAAGCACGGTTGTAAAATCATGAAGTTAAAAAAGAATCTTTGCTCCCACCTTTTCGAATAACACTATGAGTAGTGTTCCCTATTGAGATTCTCGCTAGATCAAGAACAGTGGAAAAAGCGTCTTGCAGTATACGTCAGCATCAACGCGGTGCAATGATTTGGAAAAAACCTCCTATCCATTCTATTGTATCATATTCAGCTTCATGTTTCAGCTTTCTTCCAAATACCTATTTTTACGGATCATTCATTTATTTAACAATTGTGGGTTAATATAAAGTAAGCCCCTTGTTAAAATATACTCAGGCCCAGCAAATTATTCGGACGTGTTTGGAAATACTTCAAATAACATGTTGATCTTGGATCGGAGGAAATTAACCTATGAGTTCAAGAATGCCTAGAATCATCATTCTCTTTGCCAGCTACGGCGACGGGCATTATCGCGCCTCCCAAGCAATCGAGGCATGCTTGCGGGCCAGAGGGATCAACGAGGTCATCCTGCTGGATCTAATGGCTAAATCCCACCCCTTGTTGAATGAGCTCACCAAATTCGTCTATATGCACAGCTATAAGTCTCTTGCCCCTGTATATGGCTGGCTATATAACTCCACCAAGGAATTACAGCCCGGAGACCCGCTCCATTCCTTGCTCCACTCTCTGGGAATCCGCAAACTACACCAGATCATCGAACAATTTGAACCTGACATGGTTATCCACACCTTCCCTCAGCTAACGATGCCTAGACTACTCAAGAAGACCGGTAAATCTATCCCGCTAATCAACATTATTACCGATTTCGATTTGCATGGCCGCTGGATTCATCCAGATGTCGACCGATACTACGTGGCTACCGAGGATCTGAAGAAGCAGATCGAATCTCGCGGAATTCCCGCCAAGCATATACAGGTGACGGGTATTCCGATTCGGTCCAACTTCTCTGAAGTCGTGCAAGAACCTATTCTGCGTGATTCGCCTGATACCGCCGATACTACCGAAAGTATGAATTATCTCTATTCCGGAAAAAGAACCGTCCTGCTCATGGCCGGCGCTTATGGGGTTATGCATGATATTCTTAATATATGCGAACGGCTTCTCCGTGAAGAGAACATTCAAATTATCGCGGTATGTGGTCGCAATTCGGGGTTGTATAACGGGCTCAGAGCGGCTATGGGCAGTCACCCTGATTTATATATATATGGCTATGTCAACCATGTCGCCACACTAATGAGAGCGAGCGATTGCATCGTTACGAAGCCCGGAGGACTGACTTTGGCTGAAGCGTTGGAATGCCGCCTGCCGATGTTCCTGTACCGCCCAGTTCCTGGTCAGGAGCTCAACAATGCTAAATACCTTCAAGACAAAGGAATCGCTCGCATTACAAACAGCCATAGACAGCTTACTGAAGAGATCCTCTCGCTGTTGCACGATGAGGATCAGTTGACTCTTGTTCGCCGCAAAATAGATGAGCTCCGGCGGCCAAAGGCCGCGGAGCTCATCGTGAACGATATATTAGATTATTGGCAAGATATAATACTCCGTCAGGAGGAATACTCTGTCATTTTGTAATTGCCGTCCGAATCAGGTTCTGTCCACCCAAGGCTCGTCATACATTTTATTGAGACAGGGACAGTTAGGACGAGAATAGCTCTGGGAGCATTTTTCGACAGCACCTTACTTCCCTGCAAGCTCTTGGGAAAGAAGGTGTCTTTTCTATGTCCCCGTTCAAATCATCTACTGGACTTTACGAGAACATAGCCGGGTTTCTCTGCTATTTATTCGCTTTTGTCGGTGGCGTTGTATTTCTTGTCATCGAGCGTAGAAGCAGATTCGTACTCTTCCACGCACTGCAATCGGTCATGCTCTTCGCGGGAATCATGATTGCTCATGCCGTAACCGGATTTATCCCATTCATCGGCCTTGTCGTTAATCTGCTTCTGACACTGCTCGGCGTCTTTCTGTGGATCCTCCTGATGTTCACCGCACTGCAAGGAAAATGGCTTAAGCTCCCCTGGATCGGCGAGCTCGCAGAGCGGCAGCTGAACCGGATGTAAAATCAACCTAGCCTCATAAGCTAGGTTGATAAGCGTTTAAGCCTGGAACTAATTCATCTCTGCTTCTGTCTCGCTAACAGCTGTCTTCGGTTTATGCCCTTTCAATCCGTTAAAGAGCAAGTTCATAATAATAGCTGTTACACTGCCGGCTACAATGCCGTTATCAACGAGAATACGCAACCATGAAGGTAGACTTTCAAAGAGACCTGGTACTACGCTAACTCCAAGGCCCATGCCTACAGAGCAAGCGATGATCAACAAGTTCTCATGTCGGTTCAGATCGACTTGATCACCCAGCATACGGATACCGGAAGAGAGTACCATCCCGAACAGGGCTATCATTGCCCCGCCTAGTACGGAACTTGGTACAAGCTGCGTCAGGGCCGCAATCTTTGGTACGAAACCAAGCAGAATCAGAAGACCGCCGGCTACAACAATCACATCACGAGTCTTTACCCGGCTCATCTGGATCAA
>DASYFA010000244.1:0-16006 GCA_036498705.1 Paenibacillus sp. | reverse complement strand
CGATCAAAGGCTCTCCCGCAGAACAGGCCGGCATCAAGCCGAAGGACATCCTGCTCTCGGTCAATGGGGAATCCTTCGAAGGGCTTAGCTTGAATGAAGCAGTTGCCAAGATTCGCGGTAAGAAAGGTACGCAGGCAAAAGTTAAGGTCAAGCGCCCAGGAACGACCAATGAACTGGAATTCTCGATTGTCCGTGACGATATTGCGCTGGAAACGGTCTATTCCAGCATGAAGCAAGGGAACATTGGCGTGATTGAAGTTACGGAGTTCTCGATGAATACAGCGGATCGCTTCGCACAGGAACTGGCTTCACTTGAGAAACAGGGGATGAAGGCACTAGTCATTGATGTACGGAATAATCCTGGCGGTGTGCTTCAGGTCGTTGAGAAAATGGCCGAGCAATTTGTTCCCAAAGGAAAGGCTATTGTTCAAATCGAAGATAAGAATAAAAACCGTAAGAAGATGAATTCTACCGAGGGCAAGGGTAAAAATTATCCGGTGATCATCATTACGAATAAGGGCAGTGCGAGTGCATCGGAGATTATGGCAGGTGCACTTAAAGAATCGGCAGGAGCCATATCGCTTGGAGAGACAACGTATGGCAAGGGAACTGTGCAGTCCAGCTTCTCCAAAGAGATGGGCGATGGCAGTCTGGTGAAAATTACGATTGCTAAGTGGCTGACACCGAATGGCGAGTGGATTCATAAAAAAGGGATCGAGCCGGACATTCCCGTATCACAGCCGGATTACTTCTCAGTAGCTCCGATTAATAAAGAGAAGACGTATAAGTTTGATATGTTGGGCGAAGACATTAAGAGTGCTCAGACGATGTTAAGCGGAGTAGGTTATGATCCAGGTCGTAAAGATGGATATTTTGATAAGAAGACGGAAGCGGCACTGGAGAAATTCCAATCGGCAAAAGGCCTGAAGGCCGATGGTGTTCTTGATGCCAAGACGGCAGAGGCACTCGAGAGCAGTCTGATTGATCAGATCCGTGATCCGAAGAATGATAATCAAATGAATCAAGCGATCAAAGAGGCTCAGAAGGAAATTGCTTCGGTGGCGTCGAATGAGTAAGAAGGCTGAGTGCAGCCTTCTTTTTTTCTGTTATAGTTAAAGGTGGACAAGTTTTATTGACGTTGAAGCAATCCAGTTATGGATAGAGCAATATTTTGAGATGATGATTAGGGGTTGATGATCGATTGGATCTAGTGCTTGAAGGATTGTGGAATGTAGCCGGGGCCGTAGGACAATTGTTTTTGCAGCCGTTCTATTATATCTCGATTATTATGGTGCTCTTGCTCTATCGCAGGCAAGTCATATTGGAGCGTAGATTGTTCCATGTACGGTTGAACAATTGGCTCGCTCAGACTTGGCGCACAGTCCTTGGAGGTCTGTTGGCAGGGGTTATCATATCACTTGTCGGTGCGTTTATTGGCATGACGCTTACGGTAGAGGGCATTTTATGTATATGGGCGGTAACGATTGTATTGCTTCTCGTTCGTGTCAGATATCTATGTCTGGCTTACTCCGTCGGATTGCTGGGAGTCATCCAGTTTGTACTGGATCGCTTTCCTTCGTTTGTTGGTAGTGGATTTGGAGCCGAAGTGCTTCGTGCGGTTAGGGAGCTGAATATTCCGGCACTGCTATGTCTTGTCGGATTACTGCACTTAGCGGAAGGACTGCTCGTCCGCTGGCAGGGTGCTTCCTTTGCAGGACCATTGTTCTTCGAGGGTAAGCGCGGGAAGTTGGTCGGGGGTTATCAAATGCAGAGCCTATGGCCCGTTCCACTGCTACTGCTCATTCCTGCTCAGACGGCGGGAGGAGTACTACCTTGGACCCCGTTGTTTGGTGGAAATGCATGGCAGGACGGGTTCGGTCTTGTCGCTCTACCGATCATTATCGGATTCTCTGAGATGACGAGCGGGATGCTACCTCAGGTCAAGGCACGCTTGACCTCAAATCGGCTGTTGCTCTATGGTCTGGCCGTATTTGTACTGGCATTGCTGTCCCATTGGTGGGGCTGGATCGTGTTGCCAGCGGCGCTGGTGTCCTTCTTATTACATGAAGGACTTGTGTGGTACAGCCGCTTCGAGGAGCAAGAATCGAGCCCGCTATTCGTCAATCCGGTAGGGGGATTGAGGGTGCTTGCGGTGTTGCCGGATAGTCCGGCACAGGAAATGGGCATTTTGGTCGGTGAGACCATCCGTAAAGTTAATGGTGTGCCGGTGCCAACGAAGGAAGAGATGCATGCGGCGCTGCGGATGAATCCGGCCTTCTGCAAGCTGGAGGTTCTTAATCTCAAGGGTGAGATCAAGTTTCTCCAGCGCGCGATATACGCCGGCGAGCATCATCAGCTCGGCGTGATCCTGGCGCCTGACGATAAGGCGCCGGTTGCTGTTAGGCTGCAGCCGCTGTCGCTGCTGCAGCTGCTTAAGCCGCGGCGCAGCGAAGCTGGCGCGCGCGATAAGCGCCGCCCGGCTAGGCGGGGCGGCGACACAGCGTCTCAACCGCCATCGGCGGGTTGATACGAAAAATAAGGGCTGCGGCACCGCGTAAGCGGCCGCAGCCCTTTTGTGTTGAAGTGCATCGATTATTCGATATTGCAAAAGGAAAGGTAGCCTCGCCCTTGTCTGGGTCACTTGTCCCAACTCTGTGCTAGCTGCACGCCTATGTCATATCCGAGCCGGTAGTCTTGCTCCAGCACAGACAGCTCCTTAGTCAGGCGTTCTGTCTTGAAGGAATCCGGTGGATTCACTTCAATGACCTGCACATCGACCGGAGAATTGCGCATGAAGTCGATCGCTTCCTGGTAGGTATGTGCGCGATTGTCGAGCGCTTGTAGCAGGTCTGGATAATTACGCAGATACCACCGGGTTAACATATTGTTTTTGCTGCTCTTCATCATATAAGCATGGGGTCTGGATCGTAGTACCATAATTTTGGTGGCGCCACGACGATAGGCTTCGATCACGGGAATGGAATCGGTGACTCCACCGTCGACATACTTTACCCCATCCACTTCAACAAAGCTGCGGTATATAACCGGTATGGCGCTTGAAGCCTTCATCAATTGGTCAAAATTATGCCGGGTCGGCTTTAAATACACCGAATTACCCGTGTTCACTTCGGTCGCTCCGATAATAAATTCGGCGGAGGCAGAGAACAGAGTATCTACATTCACAGGCAAATCCCGTAATGTAACGTCCCAGAGCCAGTCGATATCCATCAGATGGCCACCGCGGATAAATTTCTTCATGCTGATGAACTCCGGACGGAGTGAATAGTCTGTAAATACTTTATAATTGCGCTGATACATTTTGCCTAAATAGGCAGCGACATTCGAGGATCCGGCAGAAACGCCGATACATAGGTCAAATGGGTAGAATTCCTGTTTGATGAATGCATCGAGAATTCCCGTAGAGAAGATGCCTCTCATTCCGCCGCCTTCAACGACTAATGCTGTCTTGCCCACTTTTTCTGTATTCAGGTTTTCTATCATTTCTTCACCCACCATATTCAACGTAGATTATCCAGACTTATATCATACCTATAAAAAAGATGCAGTGTATAATTTTACCTATTCTATCGTACAACATTTTATCTGCAAAGAAAAAAGCTTGGCACATCACCAAGCTTTCTATTGATTATTGCTGTAGCTGTCTCAATACTGTGATTTCAACGCGACGGTTCTTCTGTCTGCCCTCGTCTGTTGTATTGTCGGCGGCAGGACGGGTGTCGGCGTAGCCGGCATACTGAAAATGCTGTGGATCGAGCTTCTCCTTATCTAAGAAGAAGCGCAGCACAGATAGGGCTCTTGCACCGGACAGCTCCCAATTGTCCTTGTACCTAGAGGCGCGAACGATCGGTTGATTGTCGGTATGACCCTCGATACTAATAACGGTGTTAAGTTGCTGGAATAGGCTGGCCAGCTTGGCCATGGTCTTGGCGGATTCTTGCTTCAATTCCGCCTTGCCGGTATCGAATAGGAAACGATCGCTCAAGGTGATCGAGATTCCCTTCGGCAGATCGGCAACATGGATTTGATCCTGCAGCTGATTATCCTTCACATAGGCTTCGATCCGGGCCATTAGATTCTGCAGTTCTTCCTCTTGTTTGCGGAACGCGAGCTCGCGCTCGCTTAATGGCTCTGTACCATTTGGTTTGCTCTGGTCTGCGTTAGCAGAACCGGGGATCGGTTCCTTATGTATATCGGGGCTTTGTGAACCGTCGAGAATGCCATTTCCACCATTGATAATAGAATTTCCGCTGCTGAATGTATGTTGCAGGGAGCGAGTAACAAGCTCGTATTTCTCAACATCGAGACGACTCATTCCATACATGATGACGAAGAAAATGAGTAGTAGTGTGATCAGGTCAGCGTATGTAATCATCCAGCGATCCTTGGAGTCGTTTTGCTGGCTTTTCTTCCATCTGCGGCTCCGTTCATGCTGACTCTGCCTCATAGTTCAATCTCCTTGAACTCGGCTACTTCCTGCTTGGGAGTAACAGAATCAGAATCCGTAGTGAAGGGTTCCAACTTGCGGCGGACCAGCACCGGGTGGTCTCCGTTCTGAATGGAGAGGATACCTTCGAGCATCATTTCCATCCGCTGTACTTCATCCTCGCCCTTCGACTTTATCTTCGTAGCGATCGGCAAAAAGATCAGGTTGGCGCTCGCCACACCGTATAATGTAGCTGTAAAAGCCAAAGCGATGGAAGGCCCTAATGCTGTCGGTTCAGTCAGGCTTCCAAGAACGTGAATAAGGCCCATGACCGTACCGATAATTCCCATCGTTGGGGCATATCCGCCAGCGGATTCGAATATTTTGGCATAGCCTTCATATTTATGATGCGTAGCTTGTAGCTCGAGCTCCATAATCTGTTCAACCATCGCCCGGTCTGTACCGTCAACGACGAGCTGGATTCCTTCGCGGAGGAAGGGATCGGGATATTCCGCTGCTTTTTTCTCCAGAGTTAATACACCTTCGCGTCTCGCGGTATGAGACATGCTGGTGATGTCATCGATCAACCCGGACAAATCAGAGTTTCTAGAAGCAAAGGCGATAGCCAGCGCGTGCGGTACCGTCTTCAGCTTAGCCAGTGGAAAACTAACCAGTACCGCAGCAAGCGTTCCTCCGAACACGATGCAAGCGGCTGTAATCTGCATGAGACCTCCTA
This sequence comes from Paenibacillus sp., assembly GCA_036498705.1. Taxonomy (GTDB): domain Bacteria; phylum Bacillota; class Bacilli; order Paenibacillales; family Paenibacillaceae; genus Fontibacillus. The sequence continues at coordinate 10,826 of DASYFA010000244.1, read as the reverse complement.
ATTCTCCCCCTTCCCAAATGAACCCGCCGATCAATGCGGCAAGTCCGACAATGATACCGATAACTGTTGAAATATCCATCTCCTGCTACCCACTCCTCTTCTTACTTATCGTTTGCATCTGATACACAAAAAAGTTATAATGTATGGGAACATCCATTCCTATTTTACAATTATAGGGATGAATAGGTTTAGTGAATGTTCAACCTCTATGAATAGTAGAAATATGTCACAAGCTGTCTAATGATAACCTCTAGTATTTCATTTTAACGATAAAGGTGATGTTGGACAATGAGCGATATTGTCTTCAATGATAATAAATTTGAAGTTGTCTCCGAGTATAAGCTGCAGGGAGACCAGCCGACGGCCGTTGAGGAATTGGTTGAAGGCGTAAAAATGGGTAGAAAGTACCAGACACTATTAGGTGCAACGGGTACCGGCAAAACCTTTACAATTGCGAACACGATTGCGAAGCTGAATAGGCCGACGCTAGTGATCGCCCACAATAAGACGCTTGCTGCGCAGCTGGCAAGTGAGTTCAAAGAATTTTTCCCTCACAACTCTGTAGATTACTTCGTCAGTTATTACGACTATTACCAGCCGGAAGCGTACATCCCTTCCTCTGATACCTATATTGAGAAAGATTCCAGCATTAATGAAGAAATTGATAAACTTAGGCACTCAGCGACAAGCTCGTTGTTTGAACGGCGAGATGTCATTATTGTAGCGAGTGTATCGTGTATTTATGGTCTCGGTTCGCCGATGGAATACCGTGATCTCGTTCTGTCACTTCGTGTCGGGATGGAGAAACCGCGTAATCAGATTCTGAGTCGTCTCGTTGATATCCAATATCAGCGGAACGATATCAACTTCGTGCGCGGGACGTTTCGTGTGCGCGGGGATGTACTGGAGATTTTCCCGGCTTCCAAAGGGGAACAAGCGATTAGAATTGAGTTCTTCGGCGATGAGATCGATCGGATCACGGAAATTGACGTGTTGACCGGTGAATTGGTCGGGGAGCGGGACCATGTCGCTATTTTCCCGGCGTCTCACTTTGTAACCCAAGAGGAGACAATGAAGGCGGCGCTTGTCAATATCGAACGCGAATTGGAGGAGCGGCTGGAGCTATTTCGCGCTCAGGGTAAGTTGCTGGAGGCGCAGCGGCTTGAACAACGTACTCGGTATGATATCGAGATGATGAAGGAAGTCGGCTTCTGCTCAGGGATCGAGAACTATTCTGGGCCGCTGACCTTCCGTGAACGGGGAGCAACGCCTTATACTTTGATGGACTATTTCCCGGACGATATGTTGATTGTCGTGGATGAGTCACACGTTACGCTGCCGCAAGTCCGGGCGATGTATAACGGGGACCAGGCTCGGAAGAACGTGCTGGTTGACCACGGGTTCCGGCTTCCTTCCGCACTCGATAACCGTCCGCTCAGGTTTGAGGAATTTGAGAAAAAGGCGGGGCAAATGATCTTTGTATCAGCGACTCCGGGTCCATATGAACTGGAGCATTGCGCTATAATGACGCAGCAGATTATCCGGCCGACGGGGCTGCTTGATCCGGTGATCGAAGTGCGTCCGACCAAGGGCCAAATCGATGATCTGATCGGTGAGATCCACGAGCGGATCGATAAGGATGAACGGGTTCTCGTTACGACCTTAACCAAGAAGATGTCCGAGGATCTTACTGATTATCTGAAAGAGATCGGGATCAAGGTGCGCTATCTTCATTCGGATATCAAGACATTAGAGCGGATGAGCATACTTCGTGATCTGCGGCTGGGTACCTTCCATGTGTTGATTGGGATTAACCTGTTGCGGGAGGGTCTGGATCTTCCTGAGGTATCGCTAGTAGCGATTCTCGATGCGGATAAGGAGGGCTTCCTGCGCTCCGAACGCTCGCTGATCCAGACGATTGGCCGGGCGGCGCGGAATTCAGATGGCCGAGTGCTGATGTATGGCGATCACATAACTGATTCAATCGATCGCGCGATCAAAGAGACGGAGCGTCGTCGCAGCATTCAGATCGCTTATAATGAGAAACATGGTATCACTCCACAGACGATTCGCAAGAAAGTCAGAGATGTGATTGAAGCGACTAAAGTGGCGGAGAGCAAGTCGGATTACTTGGCAGATGCCAAAGGCAAGATGTCCAAACGCGATCGCGAGTCGATGATCAAGCGGCTTGAGGCCGAAATGAAGGAGGCAGCCAAGAATTTGCAGTTTGAACGGGCTGCTGAGCTACGCGACGCAATTTTGGAGCTTAAGGCAGAGTAGTGAGATATAGATGGTTCAAGGAGATGAAACCTATTGGCTAGTGAGAATATCGTAATCAAGGGCGCACGCGCCCACAATTTGAAAAATATCGACATTACGATCCCACGCGATCGATTTGTCGTACTGACCGGGCTTAGTGGCTCAGGCAAATCTTCACTAGCATTCGATACGATTTACGCTGAGGGTCAGCGTAGATACGTCGAATCGCTATCGGCCTATGCCCGCCAGTTCCTCGGACAAATGGAGAAGCCAGACGTGGATTCCATCGAAGGGCTGTCGCCGGCGATCTCCATCGATCAGAAGACAACGAGCCGTAACCCGCGTTCCACTGTGGGAACCGTAACGGAAATTTATGATTATTTGCGCCTACTGTTCGCTCGTGTTGGGCATCCTCATTGTCCAGAGCATGGGATTGAAATTACGTCACAGACGGTCGAGCAAATGGTTGACCGGATTATGCAATATCCAGAGCGGACTCGATTGCAAATTCTCGCCCCGGTCGTGTCCGGCAAGAAGGGTGAGCATAAGAGTTTGTTTAGCGAAATTTCCAAACAGGGCTTCGTCCGTGTACGCGTTGACGGAGAGCAGCGTGATCTGTCCGAGACGATTGAGCTGGAGAAGAACAAGAAGCATTCCATTGAGGTTATCGTGGACCGTATTGTTGTGAAGGAAGATGTACGGAGCCGGCTTGCCGACTCGATCGAGACGGCGCTCAAAATGTCGGGTGGCCAGATCCTCGTTGATATTATCGGTCAGGAGGAGCTGCGCTTCAGCTCCAACTTCGCTTGCCCGATTTGCGGCTTCAGCATCGATGAGCTGTCTCCGCGGATGTTCTCTTTCAACAGTCCTTTCGGGGCTTGTCCGGAATGCGACGGCCTCGGGGTTAAGATGATTATCGACCCGGATTTGCTTGTCCCTAATCCTTCCAAGAGCATTGAGGATGGAGCTTTCGAAGCATGGGCTGGTGGAACCTCTAACTATTACCCGCAGTTTCTGCGGTCGGTATGTGAGCATTTTGATATTCCGCGGGATGTACCTGTATCAGAGCTAACCAAAGATCAAATGGACAAGCTGCTTTATGGTACAGGTGACATCAAGGTTCGCTTCCGCTATGAGAATGATTTCGGTATGAGCAAGGATGCGCTTGTCACTTTTGAGGGGATCATTCCGAATTTGGAACGTCGTTATCGTGACACAGCCTCGGAGGGAATCCGCGAATATATCGAGGGCTTCATGGGCTCCAAGCCTTGTGGAACCTGTAAAGGGCACCGTTTGAAGAAGGAGAGTCTAGCTGTAACGATCAATGATCAGAATATGGCCTATGTGACTTCGCTATCGATTGGGGAAGCGCGGAAGTTCTTCGATGGCCTGCAATTGAGTGAGAAAGAGACGACAATCGCTCACCTGATTCTGAAAGAGATTAACAGTCGTCTTGGCTTCCTGGTCAACGTGGGACTCGATTATCTGACCATGAGCCGTGCCGCAGGCACGCTGTCCGGCGGGGAAGCGCAGCGGATTCGGCTTGCAACTCAGATCGGTTCAAGTTTGATGGGTGTGTTGTATATTCTTGATGAACCAAGCATCGGGCTGCACCAGCGGGATAATGACCGTCTGATCTCGACTCTGGCCCATATGCGTGATATCGGGAATACACTCATCGTTGTCGAGCATGATGAGGACACGATGCTGGCAGCGGATTATATCATCGATATTGGCCCGGGAGCCGGTATTCATGGCGGACAGGTTATCTCACAAGGAACGCCGGAGGAAGTGATGGCGGATCCGAAATCGCTGACTGGACAATATTTGAGCGGCAAGAAGTTCATTGCGGTTCCTACTGAACGTCGCAAGCCGAATGGGCGCTGGCTCGAAGTGAAGGGTGCGAAGGAGAACAACCTTAAGAACATTAATGTCAAGTTCCCGATCGGCGTCTTTACTGCAGTTACCGGAGTATCCGGCTCAGGTAAGTCGACCTTGGTGAACGAAATCCTGTACAAGACGTTGGCGCGTGATCTGAACAAGGCTAGGGTTAGACCAGGGGAATATCGCGAGATGAAAGGCTTGGAGCATATCGACAAAGTGGTTGATATCGATCAGTCGCCAATTGGACGTACACCTCGTTCTAACCCGGCAACCTACACCGGAGTCTTTGATGATATTCGTGATCTGTATGCACAGACGAATGAAGCGAAGATTCGCGGTTATAAGAAGGGCCGGTTCAGCTTCAATATCAAAGGTGGACGTTGCGAGGCTTGCCGTGGTGATGGGATTATCAAGATTGAAATGCACTTCCTACCGGATGTTTACGTGCCTTGTGAAATTTGCAAAGGCAAGCGATACAACCGGGAGACAATGGAGGTTAAATATAAGGGCAAGAGCATTGCTGAAGTGTTGGAGATGACGGTAGAGAATGCGACAGAGTTTTTCCAGAACATTCCAAAGATTCACCGCAAGCTACAGACCTTGATGGATGTAGGTCTTGGCTATATTAATCTCGGTCAACCGGCAACGACACTGTCCGGAGGTGAGGCGCAGCGCGTGAAGCTGGCTTCTGAGTTGTACCGCCGTAGTACGGGCAGAACGATCTATATTCTCGATGAGCCGACGACCGGTCTGCACGTTGATGATATCGACCGCTTGCTTACGGTGCTGCACCGTCTGGTCGATTCGGGGGAGACGGTTCTGGTTATTGAGCATAATCTTGATGTAATCAAGACCGCCGACTATTTAATCGACCTCGGTCCAGAGGGCGGTAGTGGCGGTGGAACGGTCATTGCTACTGGCACGCCGGAAGACATCGTCAAGACAGAGGAGTCTTACACAGGGCACTATCTTGGTCCTGTACTCAAGCGTGATAAGGAACGTACCAAGGATTTGATCGCAGCAGCTGCAATAGAATAGATTTTAGTTTTATAGAAGCCTGCCGAGGGGAAAGAACAGCCCTCAGCAGGCTTTGTTTGGATTGTAGAATTGGTTAGTTTTCACCTTATTGGTTTTGCTGTTTCTTCTGTGTGGACAAATACGAGAAATGTCTTTTGAAAGATGGACATTGTTTTTTGAATCAAAATGATCACTGCTTGACGCTGAATCGTATATATTGTTATTTTATGGATCTGATAACCCCATATATAGTGTTTCTTCTTTTGTAGGGCATAAGTCCCTAGTGTCCACTTTTAGGTGGACATTTCTGCTATTCGTCCTTTTGGGGGATACAATCACGGATGGTAACTGTTTGAACTATTTATACAGAGGAATGTGGTATACACAGTTAATAACATAAATAACTAAGGGGATAAAAACGGGAAAATAATGATTGTCAAGGAACTTTGATATATAGCAAGGCTGAATTCTTTGATTTTCAAGCTATTTTAGCAGAAAAATTTAACATTTTTTTGTCTTTCCTCTTGCATCCAATCGAGGAGGAAGATAACATATAAGGAGATGAAAATAAGCGAATTGATCAGAGGAGGGTACGCTATGTTACTCGCAGCTGCGGGGGAGACGACATCAACCTTTAACGGTTTTGATATTTTTATGATATTGTTCACGCTGATTATTCTGATCGGGGTTATCCGATTGCTCAAGGATGGTCCGAAGAAGAACTTGTTCGCACTAGGCTTTGGGATCGTCAGCTTGCTCGTCTTTTTAGCATCCGATGCAATTATGATCAAGGCTTGGTTTAGTTAAGGTACATACGGCAATTTAGCATGGTAGATGTATAATGAGAAAAAGCAGGGGATCTGAAGAGATCCCTTGCTTCTTTATTTTTACTCGTATGTTCTATGTCCATCTTGGTGGGGTGGGTTGCAGGCTTGAAAGTCATAATGCGTATCGAATAGAGCGTCAATTACTTTGTGCTGAATTCGATAAAATCGATCTGAATATCCCCATGCGATGCGGACAACTTGAGCATGTGATCGCCTTTCGGGACATAAAGTGCTTGTTCTAAGGAATGAATCTTCCAGCCAGACGGAGCGAATGACAAGGTGATACTTGGCCCCTGATTAAGCTGTAAGTCCAGGGATGCAGCTCCTTCCGGAACAGCGACCCGAAGGGAAAATCCATATTCACCAGGACGATCACAGTGGAGCGAATAGCTCACCGAGCTTCCGGATGTTAATTCGATGTAAAGGCGCTCTTCATCCTTCCATTCCTCCTCCGGTTTTAAATGAAAATTTGGCAGGCCATCTTTTTTTTGAATAAAGTTTATAGGGATTCTGTCGCTAGGACGGAATAGATTATTGCTCGGTTGCTTAAGATTTGAAATGAAATAGCTAATGCCTTCGCCCTGGAAATCAAAATATTCGGCGGGAATTCGCAGCGGTAGCTTGCGTTGTACTGCATTAAGCACCTGTGGCTGATAATGGCAGTTATCAAAACGGATATTGTCGAGATATTCACAAAGGATTGCTCTTGCTCTGTCCCTGTCCGGCTTCTCACCTCCGCGTAAGTATTCCAGGATCAGATCCCAATCTTGCGGTTTTTTGATCGAACATGGAGAGTTGAAGGTGTCGAGCTTTTTCCATGTCCAGAAATTCCATGAGATATGGTGATCCTCATACAATCCGAACGCACCGGTATACCAGCTTAACGTGTTCTCTCCGCCCTCACCCATATAGATGGGAACATTGAATTCAAGGCGTTTATCCAGATAAGGGGCGATACTCTCTGTGTCGATGCTACTCCAATACTTATGGAATTGCAGCAGAATATTGTTATCGAACATTTCTGTGAATACAGACCAATCCGTTGCCCAGTGAGCTCCCTCCAGAATAATTAGATGCTTCTCATCGACCTCGCGGATCGCTGCGGTTATTTCCTTATAGAGCGGCATGAGCATGACGTTATATTGATTGAAAAAGTTCGGCAAAGGCTCATTCAGCAGATCATAGCCGCCTATGATCCATTCATCCTTGTAACGATCAGCCAGAGCTTTCCATAGTTGAATGGTCTGTCTGCGGTATCCCTCGTCGATGAATAGTTCAGGCTGATCATGCTCGGAATCATCGATATTCTGTCCCGTCTGTCCGCCCGGAGCGCCATGCAGATCCAAAATAACATATAGCTTGTATTGCTTGCACCAATCAATAAACTGGTCGATGAGCCCAATTGAGCTTTCTTTGAAGATGACCTGATCGCCCTCTTCGAGCAAGAAGCGAGCATTGATAGGCAGACGGACGGAATTAAGTCCTTCCTCAGCCATACGGGCTACATCTTGCTCTGAAATATAATGCTGTCTGAATTTCGTCCAGAAGCTGGCAGCCTCCGTCTCACCGATCAAATCATGAATTAGTTTCTCAATCCGTCTAGGTCGGTCCGCCTTATCTGGCGGGAACTTCCACATGTATCCTTCCGGCAGTAGCCAATTGCCAAGCCCTACGCCCCGAAGCAGTATTTCCTCGCCTTGTCCATTGACTAGGCGCTGGCCGTCGGCTCGCAGAAAACCATGTACTTCTCCGTTATTAGCATACATCGGGTGACACCTCCTACATGATTTCAACTGGGGTTAACATGGGTAAACTGAGAGGTAAGGATTCCCTTGCTCTTGCAGCTTCGGAAAACGGTTTAAAGACCATGTCATATTAAATATAACGAGGTTCACAGTACAGTACTAGGGTGTGAATTTCATGTCGGGTATGGATTTTTCAGGTTCGGTTTAGCTTATTACGGAACGGACCTTTCTTTTCAATGGTTGGAATGGATTGTTGGTAGTGTATTACGCCGAAGTCTGTTAAAATAAATTGGTTATAGAAGTTGCACATGGACAAGCACTTATAATATCTCAAATTTAAAACATGTTAGTAAGTTAATTATATTGCGATGAATCGACATGATTCATGCGGGAGGATATAAATGAGCAAGATAGCGATCACAAGACAGGATGTAGAGTTGCTGGCGCCTGCTGGCGACTGGGATTGCATGCGGTCAGCTGTTGCGAACGGCGCGGATGCGATTTTCTTTGGAGTGGAGAAATTTAATGCCCGTGCACGGGCGAATAATTTCCGGATGGATGAACTGCCGGAGATTATGGCGTTTCTGCACAGTTATGGAGTGAAGGGGTTTTTAACCTTCAATATTCTAGTATTCGAAAATGAGTTGGCGGATGCCAATGAACTGATCGAAGCTTGTATCGATGCCGGAGTTGACGCGGTGATTGTACAGGATTTGGGCTTGGTGAAAATGATCCGTGAGCTATCGCCGGATTTTCCGATTCATGGCTCGACGCAGATGACGATCACTTCGCCGGAGGCAGTGGAGTTCACGAAACCTTGGGGGTTGGAGCGGGTTGTACTTGGTCGTGAGAACAATCTGCAGCAGATTCAAAAGATCGGCGAGCAAGCGAAGCTGCCGATGGAGGTGTTCGTTCACGGGGCGTTATGTGTGTCCTATTCAGGTCAATGTCTGACCTCGGAAATGTGGGGCGGCCGTTCGGCCAACCGCGGCGAATGTGCGCAGGCTTGCCGTTTGCCGTATGATCTGATGGTGGACGGGGTTCAGAAGCCAATGGGGGATGTCGCTTATTTGCTCTCTCCAAAAGATTTGGCAGCGATCGATTTGATGCCTGAACTGATCGAAGCGGGAGTCACTTCCTTTAAAATTGAAGGACGATTGAAAAGCCCTGAATATGTAGCGAATGTAGTTAGTAAGTATCGGAAGGCGATCGACCGCTATTTTGACGGGGATAACAGTACTCCATCCGAAGAAGAAATGCGCGAACTGCAACAGAGCTTCTCCCGCGGCTTCACGCATGGATTCCTGGAAGGGACGAATAATAAGCAGCTGGTGGATGGTACATTTCCGAAGAGCCGTGGTGTGTATCTAGGACGTGTTGAACAGATTCTGCGTGACGGTGTTGTATGCCGTCTGGAGGCACCTCTGAAACGTGGCGACGGGATTGTCTTCGATGCCGGTGATCCGACGAAGAAGGAAGAGGGCGGGCGTGTTTACGATTTGCGCCGCAAAGGTGTGAAGATTGAAGGAGAAGCTGGTGAGAGCTGGATCGTCGATATAGTACCGGGACGGAATGATATCGATCTGCGCCGCGTGCATGTCGGGGACCGGATCTGGAAGACGAATGATCCGGCGTTGGACAAGCGTCTACGGCAAACGTTCGAGACGGAAAAGCCCTACCGCGTATTTCCGGTTCACGTTCGTGTCGTCGGCTCGGCCGGCGAGCCGCTCAAGACCTTCTGGACCGATGTACAGAAGGGTACGATGGTGCAGGTCGACTCGGAGCTAATGCTCGAGGTCGCTCAGAAACGGCCGATGGACCAGGCGCTCCTGGAGGAGCAACTGGGCCGTCTCGGCGGCACGCTGTTCCAGCTCGAGCAGCTGGAGACGGAGCTGGGCGGCGACGTCATCCTGCCGATTCGCGAGCTGAACAGCGTTCGCCGGCGCGCAGTGGAGCTGCTAGCCGGCGAACGGCCAAAGCCGCCCGTGTACGTGAAACGGGCGGGCGAGACTGGCGCTGCTGCGGCCGAGCCGCAGCGCCGCGCTGTGGCCCGCGGTGAAGCACAGCTCACCGCGTTGTGCCGCAGCCTGCCGCAGGTGCAGGCTGCGCTCGAGGCCGGCGTGGATATGATCTACGCCGACTTCGAGTTCATCAAGCAGTTCCCGGCAGCAGTGGATGCCGTCCGGGCCGCGGGCAAGCGAATTGCGCTGGCGACGCCGCGCATCCACATGCCAGGCGAGAACGGCTATCATAACAACATCCTGCGTCTGCAGCCAGACGCCGTTCTCGTACGCAATACCGGTGCGCTCTATTTCTACTTGCGCCACCGGCAGGAGAACCCGGATGCATTCCACCCGCAATTGATCGGCGATTTCTCACTGAACATCGTCAATCACAAATCGGTGGAGCTGTTCCTGGAAGCAGGCTGCGACTTCGTAACGCCGTCTTATGACCTGAACATCCAGCAGATGGTTGATCTGCTTGGCGAATGCATGACCGATCAGTTAGAGATCGTCATCCATCAGCATTTGCCGATGTTCCATACCGAGCATTGCGTGTATTGTACCTTCATGAGCGAAGGTACCAATTACACGAACTGCGGTCGTCCGTGTGAAGAGCACCGTGCTTCGCTGCAGGACCGGATCGGTATGTCTCACCCGGTGCGCGTGGATGAAGGCTGCCGCAATACGGTCTATAATGCGATCGAGCAATCCGGTGCGGAATACTTGAGTCACTTCCTAGATCTCGGCGTATCCAGATACCGCGTAGAATTCCTGGAGGAGACACCGGAGAAAGTACACGAAGTTATCGACCTTTACAACCGAGCACTTCGCGGAGAGATCAGCGGTTCGCAAGTCTGGCGTACTCTGAAGGCAACGAACCAGCTTGGCGTAACTCGCGGGCAATTGGTGAAATAGTTTTTTCTAAATAAGTGATGGGGCTGTCCTATAAGTGATATGCTCCCCATACGGTAGACAGGTGAAATAAAAAAACCTGATGCTGTGAGGGGAGCATTTTCATGTTTAAGGTAGAGCATAGTGCGTCACAGAAATTCGCTATAATTCAAGAGATTGAAAGTGGTCGTATTGGTGTT
>DASYFA010000243.1:0-5410 GCA_036498705.1 Paenibacillus sp. | reverse complement strand
ATTACGAGCCGCGAGCTGTATGATGAAGCGATAACGAGGGGCAAGGTCGATTATTTGGGCTATGGTCTTACGCCACAGTTCTTTGAATCGCTTGCTGGTTACCAGCCGTTCCAGGAGGCAAAGAAATTCGCTGGCGATGTGCTCGTCATTCACGGAACATCTGATGATGCAATTCCGGTTGATTATGCCTTCTTGTACCAGAAGGTGTTCTGGCTGCGGCCTGAAGGTCGCTGCGATAAGGAGATTATTTTCCAGGCGGATCATACGTATTCGAACGGAGGGCATCAACAACAGTTGATTCATAAGACGAGGGATTGGCTTGGTGAGCTTGAGAATACCCAACGTGAGTGGCAGGACTGGACTATTTAGTAGCGTGTTCAAAAAAAACAGCTTCGTATCAAAGGTGTTAGCGGGAGCTAGGCTAGTAAATACCGTCAAGTAGGGATACAATGAAGTTGTAACCATTCTGGTGCCCTGGAGGTATGTACAATGACTCAGCCAGCAATGTTTGTCGCGCACGGGTCCCCTACACTAGCGATTGAAGACAACAACTATACCCAATTTCTGAAGCAATTGGTCCAGCAATTGCCGCGTAGACCCAGGGCTGTCGTCGTGTTCTCAGCCCATTTCGATTCACCTGTTCAGACAGTAAGCAATGATGATGTGCATGAGACGATGCATGATTTCTATGGATTCCCGGAAGAAATGTATGGTATACGTTACCCTGCATCCGGAGATCGGGAACTAAGCAAGCGAATTGAAGGCTTGTTCGCAGAGAATAATTTGTCGTACGAATTGTCCTCGGGAAGAGGACTGGATCATGGAGTTTGGGTTATTCTTCGTGCGATGTTCCCGAAGGCAGATATACCTGTAGTTGAGTTGTCGGTGGATTCCAGACGATCTCCTGCAGAGCAATATGCGATTGGCAAAATGTTGACCCGTCTACGTCAAGAGAATGTACTTGTCATTGGCAGTGGCGGTTTAGTGCATAATTTACGGCTGCTGGAAGCTGGAGCGTCCGCTCCTGCTGACTGGGCGGTGGAATTTGATGAGTGGATCAGCGAGCAGCTGCGAGCTTGGAATCTGCGGATATTATTCGATTATGAGCGGAGGGCTCCGCATGTGCGGGAGGCGGTTCCTTCTTACGCTAATGAGCATTTTGCACCCTTGTTATATGCGATGGGAGCTGCAGATGACGAGCGTAGAGCGGTGAAGCTATTCCAAGATTACCAATACGGCAGCTTAAGTCTGAATTGCTGGGTATTCGGTGGATCGATACGTCAATTAGAGGAATGAGAACATCGAATAGATGTAGAATGATAAATAAACTGAATTGATATATGGCTATTTATGCGAACAAATCGCTATAAGGACTATCTTCATGATCATTGGATCATGAAGACAGTCTTTTTTTGTCTTTTCCCGGCGGGTCCATCAACGTATAATAGAGGAAAGTAGAGCTAATAGAAGAAAATAATGGAGGAATTATGAAATCTCATCTATCCAGAGTTAGTCTATCCCTGCTGTTAGCGGCATGCTTGCTACTTGTCCCCGCATGCGGGAAAGGAAACAATCATGCATTGAACGAGACGGATCAACAGACCCCAAGCGGAGATGTTCAGGAACCACCGGTGGAACAACCGGAAGCACAAGTTTTATACAAAACGCCTCTTACCGGAATGCCACTTGATGAGCCAACTACGCAGAGACCGCTCGCTATCATGGTGAACAATGCTCCCCAAGCAAGACCTCAGTCCGGATTAGGAGGAGCGGATATCGTGTATGAGGTTCTGGCGGAGGGAGGCGTTACCCGGCTGGTCGCAATATATCAAAGCGGCGGCGATGTGGCCAAGATCGGCCCGATCCGCAGCATACGTCCTTATTTGATTGAGCTCGGCGAGAGCTATCATGGCATAACGGTTCATGCTGGTGCCAGCAATGATGCCTTCGCTATTTTGCAGAGTCAGCATAAAGATGATTTGGACGAGATTACAAATGCAGGCCCTTATTTCTGGCGGGATAAGTCGCGGAAAGCTCCACATAATTTATACTCCAATTTAGAAAAGCTACTCGAAGGCGCTGAGAAAAAGAAATACTCGATCCAGGATACCGAGATTCCAGCCTATACTTTCCGCGATTCAAATGATCCGGGAGAAGGTGATCCGGCAACATCCGTAGAGATTAAGTTCCAGCTTGAAAAATATAGAGTATCCTACGTGTATGATGCGGAGAGCAAGTTGTACAAACGCTATATTAACGGTGAGCCGCATAAGGATCTGGACACCGGGGAACAGCTGACCTGCTCGAATGTAGTCATTCTCGGTACTGAACATAAGGTGCTTGATGATGTCGGACGTCTCAGCGTTAATCTGGATATGGGCGGGGAGGCAATCCTGCTTCAGCAAGGTAAGGTGATTCGCGGTAGTTGGATTCGTAGAGCAGATGATGTTATCCGTATCATTAATGACAATGCCGAGGTTCCATTTTACCCTGGCAAAACATATTTCAATATCGTCCCTAACAAGCCCGATTTTGAGAGTCATATTAAGCTTGAATAGTGATGGTTGTGACAGGGCTTTATTGGATCAATATGGATATCCCTATGGATGAATATGGGGCTATAAGGATAGAGCTGGGAACGACGGGGCAAAAATATAATATATAGGTGAAATGTTTTCGACAAAATGATCTATACTATCCTAAGTTATGATAATATATTGTGGGTTAGTAATAGGAGTGTTAGGGGCATAAACAAACGTAAAGAGAAGAGAGGATACCAAATGCGAGTTAAGAAGAAGGATATCTTTTTCCAGACGTTGGAGAACATGGCGGATACGATTGTACAATCGGCCGATTATTTCGCCCAGCAGGTCGCGGAATTTAAAGACGTAGATCAATTCGCGAAAAAAATGAAGGAGCTTGAGTCGCAGTGCGATAATTACACACACACGATTATCGTGGAACTGAACAAGACGTTTATTACTCCAATCGAGCGTGATGATATCATGCAGCTTACGACTACGCTAGATGATGTTATGGATGGTCTCGAGGCTACGACATCCCGCTTCTTCATGTATCATTTACACGAGCCGGACGAGCATATTACACGCTTTGCCGAGATTTTGCGTAACTCTGCATATGAAATTCAAAAGGCGATTCATCTGCTCTCACAGAAAAAATTGCTCGCGATTCGTGAATACACGATTCGGTTGAACGATCTGGAGAATCAAGGTGATGAACTGCTTCGGATTTGTATCAATGAGTTGTTTGCTAAAGTAACAGACCCAATCACTCTGATCAAGAAGAAGGAAATCTATGAGCGACTCGAGACAACAACAGATGCGTGTGAGCATGTTGCTAATACGCTTGAATCCATAATTATGCGCAATTCATAAGATTAAGCTACTTATTTGAAATTCGGGAGGTTGGAATTGCGCGGATTCTGTAAAGAGAATACTCCATCTGTGCAATAAATAAAAACCATGGATACGAGTCTAATAATTATTTTTGTAGTTATCATACTGGCGTTAGGCTTCGACTTTATTAACGGCTTCCATGATACAGCTAATGCGATTGCAACATCGGTCTCTACCCGGGCCTTGAAACCGCGGACGGCGATTTTAATGGCTGCCGGAATGAACTTCCTCGGAGCCTTGTTGTTTACCGGCGTTGCGAAGACCATCGGGGGGAGTGTAGCGGACCCTTCCACACTAGATAATGGCCTAGAGATATTAATTGCTACTCTACTTGCGGCTATTATCTGGAACCTGATCACATGGTGGTTCGGCATACCGTCTTCTTCCTCACATGCCCTTATCGGTGCGTTGGCTGGTGCGGTATATGTTGGAGCAGGACCGGATAAGTTGAACTGGGGCGGTTTTACCAAAATCGTTGAGGCATTGATTATTTCTCCATTCCTTGCGTTTGGGATCGGCTTTATTGTGATGAAGATTCTGAAATGGATCTTTGCCAAACGAAGCCCGCATACGGTCAACAAAGGATTCCGTTCCATGCAGGTGCTAACAGCTGCGATTCAGAGCTTCTCTCACGGTACGAACGATGCCCAGAAAGCGATGGGGATCATTACGTTCGCGCTTGTAACTGCCAAATTCCAGGATCATATGGAAGTGCCGCTCTGGGTTAAGATCGCTGCGGCGTCAGCTATGGCTCTCGGTACGTCACTCGGGGGCTGGAAGATTATTAAGACAATGGGTACAAAAATATTCAAAATTGAACCGATCAACGGTTTTGCAGCGGATCTCTCATCGGCCTCGGTTATTTTTGGGGCGACTTTGATTCAATTGCCAGTCAGCACTACGCATGCTATCACGTCATCCATTCTTGGCGTTGGCGCTGCGAAACGGTTCAATGGAGTTAGCTGGGGGCTAGCCGGTCGAATTGTTATTGCTTGGGTGATTACGATTCCAATCGTGGCTGTACTTGCAGGTTTGATTTATATCGTATTGTTCTAAATAAAAAGCGAATATCAATGACGCCAATCTGCTGCAGGATTGGCTTTCTTTGTATTCTATTGCATTGTGTGGGAGGTTATGGTCTATGATTCGTGTGATGGGGATTACGCATGATCATCAGGTAAGAACGAATATTGCGTTGGAAGAAATTCATAACAGACAGAAGTATTTGTGGAGTTGGGTCGATTTTGGCCAGCCAACGGATGAGGAAGCAGAACTCCTAGGTTCTTTCTTTCAATTCCATCCACTAGCCATCGAGGATTGTATGCTACATATCATGCAGCGTCCCAAGATTGACTTCTACGAAGATAATGATTTTCTGGTGCTGCATGCGCTTGACCCGGACACGTTGGAGCTTGTCGAGTTAAATCTGTTCATCGGCGAGAACTACATAGTATCCTTCCATCATCGGGAGCTCCAGGAGATCGATAGTGCTTGGGAGAGCATCCAGAGCCGGGCGCTGAATCGGAAAATGTGGGAGCGCGGCCCTTTTATCGCAGCTTATTTGGTCATCGACAATCTGGTCGATCAATATTTTCCTTGCGTCTATGCGGTGGAGGATGAACTGGACGAGCTTGAGAAACTGGGTAGCCGCGAGTCGATCGAGCAGCTGATGAATCAAGTCTTCGATCTGCGGAGCAGGCTGCTTAAGCTGCGTAGAACGATCATACCGATGCGCGATTTAATGTATCATATTCTCAATTCAAAGCATATTCAGTCGCAGAAGGAAGCTGGAGCGTACTTCTCGGATATCTATGATCATCTGCTGAAACTGTCGGAGATGGTTGAGTCTAATCGTGAGATGACGGCAGATCTACGCGACTCTTATCTCTCGCTTAACTCTAACCGGATGAATGCCATTATGAAGACTTTGACCGTCATCACTAGTGTATTCATGCCACTAACACTCATCGCCGGCATTTACGGCATGAACTTCG
>DASYFA010000242.1:0-16394 GCA_036498705.1 Paenibacillus sp. | reverse complement strand
AACTATAAGAGCTAATTCCCAGTTTCACGACAAGTCACTCCTTCTCACTATTAGAGGTAGTTCAAAAAGTCCGCTTTTGATAAGAGAACCGATGAACACTCACTATAATCTAGTTGCGGTAAGCTTTAATGAACTTAACGGCTTTCTCGATGTCAGCGGCAGGGTTATCCCCGACTTCTCTCTCGATGGTCAGGTAGCCTTTATAGCCGATCTCCTGCAGAGCAGCGAAGTAGGCAGGGAAGTCCACTTTGCCTTCCCCGAGCGGAACTTCTTCGAAGGCTGCTCCGGAGCTGGCCATTTCGGCAATCTTCTGATGATCCATTGCATCATAGCCGAGATAGCCGTACACGTCCTTAGGATCGACAAGGCGCAGACGGTGTCCGTCCTTGACATGCGTATGCACGATGTAATCCTTGAGCGTCTTGACGCCTTCTACCGGGTCATCGCCAGTAACCATAACCATATTGGCAGGGTCGAAGTTGACGGAGACACCGCGGGTGCTTAGCGTGTCCAGGAAGCTCTTCAGATGGGCTGCTGGTTCTGGTCCGGTCTCTATAGCGAAGTACGCATTCAAGCTGTTCGCATAGACGCCCAGTTCTTCGCAGGCTTCTTGCATCGCCGTGTAGATTTTACTATTGCGGTCATCTGGGACGATCCCGATATGGGTCGTCACCACGTTGGTGCCGAGATCGATAGCCAGGTCGAGAATTCTTTTGGATTTCTCGATTTTTGCCGGGTTGGCGGCTGCATCCTGGAAGCCATGGCCGGCTAGGTCGCCGCATAACGCCGAGATCTCTAGCCCAAGGTCAGCGATGTATTGGCGCAGTTCCTTGCGTTGGGTTGGACTAAGCTGATCCGGGTCCATTTCGCCCGACACAGCGTAGATTTGTACGCCTTCCGCTCCAACTTCCTTCGCCTTCTTTAAGCCTTCACGAACACCGATTCCGAAGCTGTCTATAATGACACCGATTTTGTTCGTCAATTTCACCTTTATTCACACTCCTTGATATTTTTAAGCAAAATTAGAATTGAATTTCTCGTCCCTCTGCAGCCGATTGATAGATAGCATTCAGAATCTGAATCAACTGAGTTCCGTCTTCTACAGGGCAGATCGTCTCGGTATTTCCTAGACAACATTCTACAAAATGATTGACCTCACGGTTGAATGCACCCTGGAAGTCGAATCCTGGATATGTGATTTGTGGATCGATATTAATCATCGTATTATGTCGTTCTGTGGTGATCTTCAGTTGCGGTTCGAGCTCGGCACCGCCTTTATCGCCGAAGATGCTGATCGATTGCGAATCCTGCGTCGCATGGAGATTGAAGCTGACATCGACCATCAGGGAAGCTCCATTCTCGAAGCGGATCAAAGCGTTAGCCATATCCTCTACCGTATTATGGGAAGCATCATAGTCTGCTGCTTTATAGAAATCATAGTTCAGAACATTGGAACGGTTGCCTACTTTACGATACGTATTACCGGTTACCGATTTAACCTTTGGCTTGCCCATTAGGTACCAACATAGGTCTATAACATGCACGCCGATATCGATCAGTGGGCCACCACCGGAGCGTTCAATATCGGAGAACCAGCCGCCGGGATTACCGATTCTACGGATCAAGCTGGCTTTGGCAAAATAAATTTCACCCAGATCGCCCGCATCAATGAAACGTCTCAGTACTTCAATATTAGAAGCATGGCGGCGAACATAGCCGACTTGCAGCGTCTTGCCAGTGCGATGTACGGCTTCCTGTACGCGAAGAGCCTCATCTACAGTTTTACAGAGCGGCTTCTCGCAAAGTACATTCTTGCCGGCTTCAAGAGAAGCAATGCTGATCTCTGCATGGGAATTGTTCCAGGTACAGATGCTGACAGCATCTATTTCCGAGTTAGCCAACAGATCGCGATAATCGGTATAGACATGAGGTACATTATACTTTTCTGCAGCTTTTTTGGCCCTTTCCTCGTTCAGATCGCAGACCGCATACAGTTGGACATGAGGATTTGCTTGATAGGCGTTCAAATGACATTCTGAGATGGATCCGCAGCCGATGAGACCGATTTTTACTTGTTTCATTGTTTACGCTTACATCCTTTCATCCCCGCAGCGAATTTGCTACAATATTATGTACTTCATTCACAGCGGCATGGTTTATTTGTTCAATTACCTACAATCTATCACAAGAATTTGTAAGGGAGAATGTTCAGGATGACAAAATATATGGATTATATGATCAGCCCATACCCGATTCGTACCTATGAGCCACTCGTCGATCCGAGCAAGCTGAGGCATAAATCATTGGCCTTCCATAGCGCCGGACATTTACCTGGGAGGACACTGCAAAGAACGAATTCTGAGTTCGCTCATTGGGCGTTTGTCATGATAACGGGTGGGGATGGCTTCTATCAGGTCAACGACGGGGAGAGGCAGAGGGTCGTACCTGGATCCTGGTTCTGTCTATATCCCGGGGCAGTATTTAATTATGGGCCAAATCGTGGTGGTTTCTGGGATGAGTACTATTTCACGGTATCAGGCGAGCGGGTCGACGAATGGCTGCAGAACTGGCTTCATAATCCTGAACTGGTGAAGCATGGCGTAGTTGATGATGCGCTGCTGCATCGGATGGAAATGATGCTTATGATGATTGATAGCAACCAGCCTGGCAACTTGGACAGAGCAGCCATGATGCTGGAGCTATTTTTGTACGAACTTGTGGTGCAAGTAGAGCAGACCCAGGCCGGTCATCGCGGAACATTTACGCTAAAAGTCATTGAGGACCTGGCTCGTTCTATTTATGTTGAGCAGCAACCGGAGGAAATCGCGGACAGACATCATATATCCGTATCTACGTTGCGTCGAATCGTCCATGAACACAGCGGATATCCGCTCAACGAATTTATCCATCGTTTAAAGATAGCTGAAGCTAAAAATTTACTACTGAATACAGAAATGAGTGTTAAAGAACTTGCCGAGGCGCTGGGTTATCAGGATATGTTCTACTTCTCTCGCGTGTTTAAAAGAGTTACGGGGATATCTCCGAGTGGTTACCGCAAACGGGGAGGCAGCAGTTAGGTAGTTAATTTTTAATAATGTTAATCTATAAATACAAGTTTAAAAGTCCGGTTTTCAGCACCGAGAAGGTTGGATGAAGCTAGGGTCTGAGGAGCGGAGCGTACGTTTTGGGTACGTGAGCACCGGAAGACCCGGCTGAATTCAAGATTCGATGCCGAGTAACTTCCTGATTTACTTCGTGATCAAAAGCGGACTTTTTGAACTACCTCTAAAAGGAGCATATGATATGGTCGTGCAGGAGATTTCTGAGAAAGAACTGAAGGTTCGTTGGAATGAGACGGGTTCTAGAGAGGCGGTACTGTTCTATACACCGTTATGTGGGACCTGCAAGCTGGCGGAGAGAATGCTGAACATAGTTCTTGAAGCAGGCGAGACGATTCCGGTATCCAAAATAAATGTCAATTATGCGCTGGATCTGACGCAGGATTGGAAAATCTCCAGTGTCCCAGCGTTAATTATTTTTCAAGCAGGCTCGCTGGTACAGAAGGAATATGCGATTCATTCTGTGGTGGAGCTACAGCAATGGCTGAAGCTATGATCATGCTATTTAAAGGTAATGCTGGATCGGGGCAGATCAAGTTATCACGTGTCCTCGGGGTTGATCTCTAGGTTAAGCGGATCCTGGTTCTCCTTTTTCGTGAAGCTTACCGTAAGTTATAGGCAAACACACAGTCGTAACCTGATGCATAAAGTGTAGGGTACTGATTTTCGGTAAAGAGAAAGGGGCAGAACTGGGAATGGCAGAGCAGGATCTTCATTATTTCATGCGGGGTAATACAGCGCAGGGATTAGTCAGTTTGGCGGATTCGGTATTTCAAGGACTCAGCACCATTTATGTGCTGCAAGGCTTTCCGGGGGGAACGGAAGCGATGATGGGGCGGATCGCGGCGGCACTAGAGCAGCGGGGCTTCTCCCTGCAGAGAATACATCAACCTCTTGATCATGAGTTCCTTGAAGGGATTATTGTTAAGGATCTATCATTCGGGATCGTCGATGGAGATGCTTGGACGGTAGATACGGAACCGTCTGGAGCGGATATTAGATATATCGACCTCTGCTCTGTGCTTGATGCAAGCAAGCTGGAGGCTTCGTCCGAAGAGATCGAACGGCTACAGGAACAGATCGACACGGCTTATGAGCAGGCGTATGACACCTTTCTGAAGACGCTACGTATCCATGATGATTGGGAGAAGATTTATATTGATCATCTTGATCGCGGGGCGATGAATGCGCTGGCGGCGGAGTGGTCGGAGCGTTATTTGCTGCCCGTGAGAGCGGGCAAGAAGGCGCAAACTGTACATCGCTTCCTTGGTGCTGCTACCTGGAGTGGGGCTGTTGATTTCGTTCCTAATCTGACTGACCGTCTGAAGACGCGCATATATGTAAAAGGCCGTCCGGGTTCGGGCAAATCGACTCTATTTAAGAGTTTGGCTGCTTCCGCCGAGTTAAAGGGAATTGACACAGAAATATATCATTGTGGCTTTGATCCGAATAGTCTGGATATGTTGGTCTTTCCGGAGCTCGGTCTTGCAATATTCGATAGCACGGCACCACATGAACATTTCCCTGCCCGTCAAGGGGATCAGATTCTCGACGTATATCAACTGGCTATCGAGGAAGGAACAGATGAGAAGTTTGAGGATGCCATTTTAACGGTCAAGAACGGCTATTCCACTTCGATGAAGCATTCGATCTCTTATTTGGCCGAAGCGAAGGAACTGCGCGATCAGCTTAAAGATATCTACCAGGAAGCGGCGGGTGAGGGTAGCCTGTTCCCACTGGAGCGTACGATTTTAAGCGGTGTTGAAGCCAGAGCATAAATTGATATTTATCATGAAGGCCCGCTATAATCGCAGCGGGCCTTTTGTATGCCAATTTTTGAGTCATAGTCGTTCATCCTTGAATGGTCAGGTTAGAGTTTTTCTTATATGATAATAGAAGGAAGAATATACATATCTAGGCGGTGATGATCAATGGACTTGCAGGAAGCAGTATCGATATCGAAACGGGTTCATGCCAATGTCAGTGAAGTTATCGTAGGGAAGAGTGAAGTCATTGAACTATTGCTGGCTGCCTTGTTCGGCAACGGACATGTGTTGCTGGAGGATGTACCAGGCACAGGCAAGACGCTGCTGGCAAAGTCTCTTGCCCGTTCCTTGAACGGACAATTTAAGAGAATTCAATTTACTCCCGATTTATTACCATCAGACTTGAGTGGGATTAATTTCTATAACCAGAAGACGAGTGAGTTCGAATTCAGGCCAGGTCCTGTGTTCACGGAGGTACTGCTGGCCGATGAGATCAACCGGGCAACGCCGCGGACCCAGTCCAGTCTGCTGGAATGTATGGAGGAGCGGCAGGTGACGATAGACGGCATAACACATGATCTCGGCAGCCCGTTCTTTGTAATGGCCACACAGAATCCGGTCGATAATCAGGGGACGTTCCCGCTTCCCGAGGCTCAGCTTGACCGCTTTCTGATGCGGATTAAGGTCGGTTATCCTACGCATGAGGAAGGCGTCGATATTTTGCAACGATTCCAGGTGAGAAATCCGCTAGAGGAGCTAATTCCAGTGGTTTCGGGCGAGGAAGTTGCTGCTGTACAGCGGTTTGTCGCCGGGATCACCGTGTCTATGGATCTGCTGAATTATATCGTCCATATTACAGAAGCAACCCGAAAGCATCCTGATGTAAGGCTGGGTGCTAGTCCACGGGCAAGTACCGCTCTGATGCGCGCCGCACAGGGGATCGCTCTGCTTCAAGGTCGGGATTATGTGACTCCCGATGATATCAAGCGGGTCGCAGAGCCGGTGCTCGCTCATCGTCTAATCGTTCGTCACGGCCTTCGACCTGATGATCGGCAAAGCGAAGCCGTGGTGCGTCAAGTGCTCGGAGAAGTAGAGGTTCCTGCGGAAGGTATACCGATAGGAAGAGGGAAGTAGGTGAATAGAGCATGCAATTAACTTGGTTAATTGTTAGTGCCTCCATCCTGATCGGATTGTTGGCGCTTCTATATCAGCGAAGTGCGATGAAAGGCCTAACCTATACCCGTTACTTTACTAGAGATACGGTGTTCGAAGGGGATACGGTCGAGATGGTCGAGGTTATCTCCAATGCAAAATGGCTGCCGCTTCCCTGGATGCGGCTGGAATCAAGCATCCCGACCGGGCTCCGGTTCGGCGATCAGACTAACCTGAATATTTACTCCGGTGATATCTATCAGAATCATATCAGTCTATTCTATCTCCGTTCCTATCGTCGGATAAAGAGACATCATCAGGTTATATGCTCTCGGCGAGGCCTATACCATCTGGAGACTGCCACGCTGACAACGGGTGATCCACTCGGTCTGATCTCCAAAGCGCAGAAATTCCCGCTCAATCTAGAGCTGCTTGTATATCCGGAAATTCTTGCTTTGCAAGAGCTTCCGCTGCCGAATCATAGCTGGATCGGAGAGCTTGCAGTACGACGCTGGATTGTGGAAGACCCGTTCTTGACCTCGGGGGTCCGTGAATATCGTGCCGGTGATGCTATGGGATCGATTAACTGGAAAGCGACTGCGCGTACAGGAGCGCTGCAGGTCCATAAACGAGACTATACGGCGGATCATCGGCTTGTTATTTGTCTCAATCTCGAGGATAGTGATACGATGTGGCGTAATATTAATGACGCAGAGCGTATTGAACTGGGAATCAGATATGCGGCTACGGTAGCCGATCAGGCGCTGCGCAGTGGGGTCGAGACTGGATTGATCTGCAATGGCCATCTGATCTATGGCCCGCGTGAGTCCATTAGACTTGAGCCCTCCGCTGCGGCCGGCCAGCTTGAGCTCTTACTAACGACGCTGGCCAGACTTGTTCTGGATCGAACGGTCTCTATGTCGACCCTGCTTGAAGAGTTGCTGAATGAGGATCCGGTGGATACCGATTTTCTACTGATTTCCTGTCATCAGGGTGAGAAGCTGAGAATTGCAGCAGACCAACTGTTACGGCGGGGTAACGGAATCGAATGGATGGAGATTCCCGAGACTGGGAAGGCAGAGTCGGCGGCTTCATAGCGGAGTGCTGATAGAAATAACCTTTATGCCGCTTAAATGGTGGGCGCCATCCTCTAAAGACCGTGAAGATGAATGAAGGAGGTAAGCAGATGCTCCAATATTATCGTGGTACGGAACAGGATATAAAAGTATTATTCTCTGCTTTTCAAGCTGGATTTGTAGATTATATAGTCAAGCTCGATCTTACTGAAGAGCAGTTCGCCGCCCATTTTTTTGGTCAGGAAGGGAATGCACTGGAACATTCTTTTGTGGCGATGTATGGGGATGAGGCGGTCGGCATTATACTCGGTGGAATTAAGCAGTATGAGGGGATACGGACGATGCGCTGCGGTGCACTCGCCGTCCATCCTGATCTGCGCGGGCAAGGGGTAAGCAAGGAATTATTCCGGTTGCATCACCAGGAGGCTGTCGAGCAAGGCTGCCGCCAGCTATACCTTGAGGTTATTGAGGGGAATGACCGGGCGATAGCCTTCTATAACCATGTCGGATATCAGCGACTATATGATCTGGCTTATTATACTCTGGCGGATATATCTGGTTTAATAACACTGCCACATATGGATGAGTCAGGTCACGGTAGATCAAGCATCGTGCAGTTGGACAATGATCAGTTCCTGGAAGCGGTACAGGGTCGGGATTATTTTCATCTGAATTGGCAGAATGATCTCGACTATATCAGTCGGTCGAATAAATATGTGTATTATGGGGCCATGATGAACGGCAAATTAGTCGCTGTTATGGCTATTACCCGCCAGGGGCGGATCAGTCTATTGGTGGTTGATAAGAACGAACGAGGTCACGGAGTAGCGCAATTGCTGCTGAATACTGCTATCAATGAATTGGCTCTAACGCGGCTTCAGATATCGTTCTCTAATAATTCCGGGGTACATGGATTCCTACAACATCTTCGGTTTCAGAAGGACCCGATCCAACAGTACGAAATGTACCGATTTATCTGATTTGGATAACTATCAATCAATGACAGCACCTGCTACCCTTGGATGAATATTCAGGGACGGCAGGTGCTGTTCTGTTAAACCTGTACTATGAATATGTACATAGAGCATAATTAAATCCTCTCATTCATAAAGTGTTAAGACGGATTATATAGAAGAATGGGAGAGTAGAAGATGATGAAGGTGTTAGTTACCGGGGGGGCCGGTTTCATCGGTCGCCACACAGTAAGCCATTTGCTAAAACAGGACTGTCAGGTAATTGTAGTCGATCAGCGGCAAGATCCTAAGCTGCCCGAGGACAAGTCGGTTACCTACTATGAGACTGATATTGTATCGGAAGATCTGGAGCAAATTTTCGCCGTTGAACAGCCTGACTATTGTATTCATCTGGCCGCCCACGTAAGCGTACCCCGCTCCTACGAGAATCCGCATCTGGATGCCGAGATTAATATTATGGGAACGATAAATGTGCTTCGTGCATGTGTCAGGTACAAAGTTAGGAAAATCGTGTTTTCATCTTCGGCAGCCGTATACGGGAACCCTGATATTTATCCGATTGAGGAGCAGTGTACGCTTGACCCGCAATCTTTCTATGGGATGTCGAAGTATGTGGCAGAGAGTTATATCCGTTCATTCTCAACTCAGTATAATCTAGATTATACTATCCTCCGTTATGCGAACGTTTATGGTATACGTGAGCATCGAACCGGCGAGGACGGTGTGATGACGGCGTTCATCGAGCGGATGGCAGGAGGAATGCCGATGATTATATATGGCGATGGACGCCAGACGAGGGATTTTGTCTATGTCCGGGATGTTGCAGTCGCGAATGCCCTCGCTCTGAGCGTAGGTTCGTGCCAGACGTTCAACATAAGTAGTGGGGTAGGGCTTTCTCTGCTCGAGTTAAGTGGTAGATTGCAGGAACTGTACGAGCAGACAAATTCCGTACAATTTATGCCTCAGAAGCCGGGAGATATCGATCGTAGCATTCTGAGCAATGATAAGGCTAGGAACTTACTCGGCTGGTCTCCATCATATTCATTAGAAGATGGCCTTCGGGCGATGATAGTGCATGAGTATGGGGTCAAAAAGAACAGTGAACAGCAGCCATTTGCGCCGAATCTTCAGGACTATAACCCAATTACAGCAATCTAGGAAATGGGATCTTTCCCCGATGCGGGGCAGGATCCTTTGTCATTGTTTGGAACTCCATGACTATGCTATGCTGTTCATAAAGCACCCATTTGATGAAGATGCGATGGTATTGACGATGGAGGGCATTTTAGTGAGAAATGAAGATACCGCTTACACCATAAAAACGTTGGAATTATGCTTGTCCTGTCTTGGCGAGATGGTAGTGCTGATGCCGCTTTATCTTGTCGGAATTATCCTTCTAAGTCCGCAATATTTGCCCTTATCCTGGCTGGTGATACTACCGTTTGTTTCTTTTCTCGGCGTAGCTATTCTTAGTTATGTACCTGTATTCTGGAAGAAGCTTGGGGCCGCCGCTCTGATCGGAGCTGTATGTGCTGTTGTTTTCTTAGGGAGTGGGGCAGTGGGCTTCTCCCCCTTGATTGGACTATGCGCAGCGCTCTTTGCATTACAAGGCATGACAGCTGCGGGCCGGTCGGGCGAGTCTAAATTTTATTGGTATGGAGTTGCGCTTTATTTTGTGGCCGGGATCGTCTATTCCAGAGTCGCTCTGCTGCGTGGAGAGCTTGGCCTGATTACCTGGCTTGGGGCAGGATGCCTGGCGATCGCGCTGTTCATAACGAATTATGAATACTTGCGTTATACGACGATGTCTGACCATTCCCCGCTACCAAGGGGCTTGCGCCGGCATAATACGGTTTTTATTCTCATTATTCTGGGGCTGGTCGTTCTGCTTGCTGCAGGAGCCGGGCGTTGGATCGGCAATAGGTTATTACAAGTCGTAAGATATATCGTTGCTTGGATCACACGCCCATCCGGAAAGCCGGAGGTGCCGCAGCCCGAAGAAGTTCAGACACCGCCAGCGATGTTATTTCCAGAGGGAGTGCAGAAACCAGGCCTATTATCGCAGATTTTGGATATCCTCTTCTATGTGATTGGCGGCGTCGTAATCGCAGCTATGATCGGTTTTGCTCTCTACTGGTTATATAAAAATGCTGGAGGCTTCTGGAAGTGCAGCATCGATCGCATACTCTCATTGCTGCGCAGACAGGATCTGTCCGGTCAGAATAAGACTTATCGTGACGAGGAGACCTCCATCTTCTACTGGGAAGAGGAAAGGCAGAAATGGGGGCGTTGGAGGAATGCTTTGACCCGGTTCGGTCGGCGTCAGGAACGTTATGAGGATATGCATAGCAATCAGGAGAGAGTACGATTCATGTATCGCCGCTTGCTCTCGCTTAGTCGTGATGAGGGCTATGAAGTAAAGCCTGGGCTGACTCCTCAGGAGACGCTACAGTACATGCAACTTAATGATGATAGCAGTTCGAAGGGGCAAGGCAAGAGAGTAGCGAAACCGGGCTATAAGGAGACCGTGGAGCCGTTCATCGGTATGTATTATCGGGTGAGATACGGGGAGCAGGAACCAGATGATGTAGAGGTAACTGACATGAAGAGACAGTTAAAATTATAAGAGGTTGAAATAAGTAAAGCCCCCTCAGGTGCAGCCCTGAGGGGGCTTTGTAAATAGGCTAGGCTCTGACTTGCTCAGGCTCTAGCTTAATGATCTCAAGCTTGCGGAAACGGTTCGGCTCTTTCTCAAGCAGCTTGAAGGTCAGTTCTTCATGCTCGAGTGTCTCCCCAACCTTCATATCGGGATTCGTCCCGAACAGCCAGCCGCCGATTGTATCGACATCATCTGTGCTGAGATCAGCCATAAATAGATCATTAATATGGTTAACCGTAACCTTACCATCGACAATGACATGGTTCTCTTTGACCATTACGAGCGGTTGCTCTTCTTCTTTATCGAATTCGTCACGAATTTCTCCGACGATCTCTTCGAGAATGTCTTCGATGGTCACGAGTCCGGCGGTTCCGCCATATTCATCGATCAGGATCGCCATATGGGTACCCTCGCGCTGCATTCTCTTCAGTAGCTCATTCACCGGAGTTACTTCCGATACTGCCATAGCAGGCTGTAGAATCGAGGCGATATCCAGATCTGGATTATCCTCGGAGGCAAGGAAGAACTGCTTCGTATTAATAAATCCGATGATATTATCCTTACTCCCTCTAACGACCGGGAAGCGCGTATACTGCTGTTCCTTGATAATGTCCAGATTCTCCCGGCGGGATTTCTCTGTATATAAACACACCATATCGGTACGTGGCACCATAATTTCTTTGGCTAATAAATTGTCAAAAGCGAAGATCCGGTTTACATAGCCGTATTCACTTTGATTGATCTTGCCGCTCTCGAAACTCTCGTTAATAATGATCTGTAATTCTTCCTCCGAGTGGGCTTCTTCATGCTCCGAGGCCGGTTTAATGCCGACTAGCTTAACGAGCTGATTAGCAGATCCGTTCAAGGTCCAGATAAAGGGACGCATTACCTTGTTGAACCAAATGAGCGGTTTGGCTGTTAGCATGGCAACAGTCTCTGCCTTACGGATCGCGATTGTCTTGGGAGCCAGTTCTCCAACGACGACATGCAAATAAGTGACGACCACAAATGCGATAATGAATGATAGCACTTTGCTGATTGCTTCAGGTATTTGGAGGCTGTGGAATAGAGGGTGCAAAATTCTTTCCACCGTTGGTTCCCCTAGCCAACCGAGTCCGAGAGCTGTAATCGTAATTCCCAGCTGACAAGCAGACAGATAGTCATCCAGATGAGTTAGGATCTGTTTGACGCCAAGCGCCTTCTTGTTCCCTTCTAGAATCATTTGATCTATTTTGCTCTCTCTTACACGGACGATTGCGAATTCCACCGCAACGAAGAACGCCGTTAATGCGATGAGAATCGCCACCATAACCAAATTTAAACCCAATAGCCTGTCACTGTCCATTCTCTACATCTACTCCTTCAACTAATAAAATATAAAATATGAATATCAATATTATTATATAATATCACTCGATATAAAGCGAATTAACATGATAAATCAAGGGTTTAACTCTACATAATGTTCGTGTTTTTATAGAATAATATGATAATATAATGTTATAAACTATGAATTATATGTGAAAATACGAATATTAATATATTTCTCTTATTGACTTATTCGTGTGATTTGGTAAGCTGTAATTGTTGATGAAATTAAATGTTTAGCTCATTAATTCGTATATCCTCAATGATATGGTTTGAGGGTCTCTACAAGGAACCGTAAAATCCTGGCTATGATAGGCATCTTTCGCATACCTATTCGTAGACAGGATTTTTTGCTATTTTTCGACTTCAGGAGGGACATAAATGAGTAAATATGATGTGATCGTCGTTGGGGCAGGACCGGCCGGTATTTTTGCTTGCTATGAACTTACAAGAAAAGTACCACATTGGAAGGTGCTGCTGGTGGACAAGGGACATGACATTTATCGTCGTCGCTGTCCGATTCTCGAAGAGAAGATAACGCTCTGTCCGCCGGCAGCTGGTCGCAAGGAATTTGCGGGTTGTCTGCCCGCCTGTTCGATTACGGCCGGGTTTGGAGGAGCAGGGGCTTACAGTGATGGGAAGTTCAATATTACAACGGAATTCGGTGGCTGGTTAAGTGATTATTTACCTCCGTCCAAAGTGCTTGAACTGATTAAATATGTCGATCAGATCAACCTCGATCATGGGGCGACTACGACGATCACTGATCCTACGACCGATGCGATCCGCAGCATTGAGCAGCGTGGATATTCGGCCGGTCTGAAGTTGCTTCGTGCCCAAGTACGTCATTTGGGAACGGAGCAGAATTTAGAAATATTAAAGTCCATTTATGAATATTTGAAATCACGGATCGATATGCTATTCAAAGCAGAAGTTGAAGATATAATCACTGTCAAACAGGATGGGCAGCATCAGGTACAGGGTATTGTCCTGAAGAACGGTGACATGTACGAAGCGGATAAGGTAATGGTAGCTCCAGGGCGGGATGGCTCGGTGTGGCTGTCGGACATCTTGAAGAAGCGCAGATTGAAGATGACAAATAATCAAGTGGACATCGGCGTGCGTGTGGAGACCTCAGACATTGTCATGCGTGAAATTAACGAACATCTATATGAAGGAAAGTTTATATTCAACACCTCGGTGGGGACCCGAGTTCGTACCTTCTGCAGTAATCCATCCGGGCATGTGGTCGTAGAGAACCATACGGGAGTGATGGCGGCAAATGGTCATTCATATAAAGATCCGGCACTCGGCTCAGCGAACACCAATTTTGCCTTGCTGGTCTCTCATAAGTTCACCGATCCATTCGACAAGCCGAATGAATATGCCCGTGAGATTTGCCAGAGAGCGAATGACCTATCGAATGGTGGGGTAATCGTTCAGAAATATGGTGACATTCTGCGTGGCAGGAGATCGACAACTGGTCGGATCGGAGAGGGCTTCCTGGAGCCGACTTTGAAGGAGGCAGTACCCGGAGACCTAGGGCTTGTCCTACCTTATAATACGATGAAGAGCCTGATCGAAATGGTCGAGGCGCTGGACAAAGTAACCCCTGGGATCGCTTCAGAGCATACACTATTCTACGGAGTAGAAGCGAAATTCTATTCTGCGCGTCCGAAGCTCTCAGATAATCTGGAGACGGAGATCAGCGGCTTATTCTGCGGCGGGGACGGAGCGGGAATTACCCGAGGACTGGCGCAAGCAGGGGCTGCGGGAGTATGGATCGCCCGGGGTATGATGGAGAAGATGGAATAGCCTAAGTGTCATATAAACATCATAAGGACCGCCATCTTTTGAGAAGCAGATGATGGCGGTCCTTTTTCGTATATCGGTGGAGGGGGACTATATACATGGCGGCAGATAAGACTTTGTGCAAACGATTGCCCGAAGTGTGGATCGATGCTAGAATGCATGATATACAGTCTTTTGGACAACCTGTCTGGTAACTTTTATTTGCAGCTGATTCCTCATTAGACAGGTTGTGTTGGTGCGGAACGTTTTAGGGATTTGTTGCCATATGATACAGGGGCATCTGATATGACCTTTCTCGATTTTATGCACTTTCACACTTTGATGAGATAGGAGTGAAGCCAGTGTCGGTACAGAAGGAAATAGACGTAGTTACGGATTATGGGGATCTTGCTGTAACGAATGGAATTTCCGTGTTTGATGAGAAATTTGATGGAATGTTCTACTATGATGGCGATGATCTAGGGGTTACTTATACGCCGAAACAGACTACGTTCAAGCTGTGGGCGCCAACGGCCTCAGAAGCGAACGTTATGATCTATGATAGCTGGGACGGAGCACTTGTAGAGCGGAAGCCAATGGTCCGTGACGTTCGCGGAACCTGGGTGCTTACTATAAGCGAGGATTGCAATCATTGGTATTATACGTATGGTGTGAAGGTCGGCAGCCAGTGGAATGAGGCGATTGATCCCTATGTCAAGGCTGTGGGGGTCAACGGGGATCGCGGGGTTGTTATCGATCTGCGTAGTACGGATCCACAGCGGTGGACGGATGACAGGCCTTCATTGGCGGCGCCAGTAGATGCAATTATTTACGAGTTACATGTCAAGGATTTGTCGATTCATCCGCAGAGCGGAAGCAGCAATCCAGGGAAGTTCCTTGGCCTTTCGGAGAGCGGAACGACTGGACCGGAGGGGATTTCAACAGGGCTCGATTACATTGCCGGACTTGGTGTAACCCATGTTCAATTGCTACCGATATATGATTATGCGACAGAGAGCGTAGATGAGACAAAGCTGGAGCTTCCGCAATATAATTGGGGCTATGATCCGAAAAATTACAATGTTCCGGAAGGCTCATATGCTACGGACCCGTATATGCCGAAGCTTAGAATCAAGGAGCTGAAGCAGACCATTCAGGCGCTACATGACCGCGATATCCGGGTCATTATGGATGTCGTGTACAATCATGTCTATGATGGGTATTTGATCAACTTCACTAAGCTCGTTCCCGGCTATTATTTAAGATATAAAGAGGATAGAACTTTCTCTAACGGCAGCTTCTGTGGGAATGAATGTGCTTCAGAACGGACGATGATGTCCAAGTTTATCGTCGATTCGGTCGTATATTGGGCCCAGGAATATCATATGGACGGCTTCCGCTTTGACCTGATGGGGCTAATGGATATTGCTACGATGAATGAGATCAGGCGTCGTCTCGATGAGATCGACCCTTCCATTATTATGATCGGCGAGGGCTGGATGATGAATACGGTATTGCCGGAGGCCAAGCGTGCCAACCAGAGAAATGCCGATCGCCTTCCGCGTATTGGTCAGTTCAATGATGACTTCCGTGATGCGGTGAAGGGCGATATTTTCGAATATGAGCTGAAGGGCTTCATCAGTCTAGGACGTAGCTTCGAAGAGAAAGTGAAGCGGGGAATTGCCGGCGGAATCAAGTACGAGGGAGCAATTGCACAATATGCCACGGAGCCGGATCAGACGGTTAATTATGTAGAATGCCATGATAATCATACGTTATGGGATAAGATTGTACTCTCTACGGACGGCCATACGGAGGAGGAGCAGCGCAGTATGCATCGGCTTGCTTCAGCCATGATCTTAACGAGTCAAGGAATTCCATTCATCCATGCCGGACAGGAGTTCATGCGTACAAAGCAAGGGGTGGGGAATAGCTTCAAGTCTTCGATCGAGATTAACTGGATGGATTGGCAGCGCTGCGAAGAACGTCAGAGCGACGTACTGTATATGTGCAGTCTAATCAAGCTGAGACAGTCACACCCTGCCTTCCGCTTGAGAACGGCGCGGGAGATTAGAGAGCATCTTTATTTTGAACAGGCACCAGATCATGCGGTTGCTTACACATTGCGTAACCATGCTGGAGGTGACCCCGATCGCCATCTGTACGTTCTGTACAATGCCAATTCGGAACCCATTACGCTCGATCTCCCAGATCTTGGGGATTGGGAAGTGCGATTTGGCAGAGAAGATGTATTCTCCCTGAAGCAGCATCAACTTCAAGTACAAGGAGTAGGCATGATTGTACTTGCCATTCATTCCTAATCATAAGCAAAAGGCCTGCCTGAATCCTGATATGCTCCCCATACGGTAGACAGGTGAAATAAAAAAACCTGATGCTGTGAGGGGAGCATTTTCATGTTTAAGGTAGAGCATAGTGCGTCACAGAAATTCGCTATAATTCAAGAGATTGAAAGTGGTCGTATTGGTGTT
>DASYFA010000241.1:0-3357 GCA_036498705.1 Paenibacillus sp. | reverse complement strand
GCCGTAATGGCAGATGCCAATGGCTCTCCAAATAATCGGTTTGTCATCATCTGTTCCGCACTTTCCGCAATCGCCTCTTGGTGGAACCAGCTCTGGAATTTACGCTGTATGCTGCGTTTACGAAGCAGATTCAGACAATGGTAGTGCGCAATCTTGTATAACCAGGATGAGAAGCTGCCCGTCGGATCGTACTTATCTATTTTTTCATAGGCTTTGACTAGAATGTCTTGCACGGCATCCTCCGCCTCCTGACGATTCGCTAACATTCGACTGCAATACCGATAAATCGGAGCCTGGAACGCCTCAACGATATGTACATACTTGTTCACTTCGCCCGCTTTGACTTGCATCACGCATTCCTCAACGAACTCCATCAAGCCATCCTCCTCTCTAACTATGTATAACACTTCAGGAGCGGTAAAAGGGACAGTTTTCAAAAAATGAATTAGGTACACGCAGAAAAAAAGCTATGATCGCAAACGATCATAGCTTTGCCTTTTATCCGCCAAAGACATAGACTTTATTTGAGAAAATAATAAGACAGTATTAGAAGAAATCCTTTAGATCATCCCATAAATCAACTAGAGAGAGACCATCTATCCGCCATTTTCCAAATAATTCCTACTTGCAAAATAAGTTGAAATGAGCAAGAAAGAGGTCAACACGTTTTTGTTTTCTAGTCAACTATTTGTTTAGCTTCACTATAAATAGTTCAATCATTTGTTCTACTTTCTTAATAGATATATTTCTTCCACCATGTAAATAAACAAAGTTCTTTATCTCTTCCCAATTTCGATGTTCGCTAATTTCTTTGATTTCTTGAACCAGACCATCTACATGTAATTGTGACTCTCGTTCTTCATATTCCTCAATTAACTCACCTAGATCAGCATAATCCATACTCCAATTAAAATAACTTTCAATAAAATACTTTAAGTTTTCATATTGTTCTTGTTCGTTAATCAATATACTCTTCTCCTTATTGGAAAACTGGGTATCCGGTAATAATTCTATAACCCGCAGGCATTGAGGGGTCTTTAACCAAGTACAACTGAGATGTAGTTAAATTATCGGTCACTTGCTTCGAAGCAGAATTCCCTCCATTTTTAACATCCACGCCTTTCCCGATCGAATATTCATGCTGGGCTTTTGTAATCAAATAGCCTTTTGAATTCTGGTTATTTAACCAATCAGAAATTTGCTCTGCATTTTTCCTAATATTTTCTTGTGTTGCTTTTAATGCAGTACTCTTATTGTAAAAGGTAGTTGAAGGTACTCCCTCTTTAGCAGCACGCTTGAGTAAATCTTCATTAGTTTTACTTACATGTTTATTAAGTAGGTGACCACCTTTAGACTCCATATCATCTAGTATATCGTTAGTAACACTATTCCTAATAGTAGAAGCACTAGATTTCCCTGTCCCCCCAGCATTTCCTTTAAGCTCCTGCTGCCTCTGAAACTCAATAAACTGTCGTTGTGTATCCGTCTTGGGAAGCTCAGGTGTATCGATGTGGTAACCATCAGGAATTCGGAATCTAGTTCCACCCTCAGTAACTACCACTGCTCCGCTATTCAGCTTAGGCAGAAGCTCGGAGAGCCCTCTGCTCAGTTTTCCAGATATTTTAACTCCTGACTTAACTGCTCCTTCTACCAGCGTAAGAGCCAAAAAGGCCTTGACTAAGGCGCGTCCATATCGCTCGCTCTCTTCATAGCTGGCTTTTCCACTCAATATCTTCCCCTGTAAATCCCAGATATCCTGGAACGGCACCACGAACTCTTCTGTCGCCCCTTCTTTCAGCGCTTCCTTGATATCTTCCAGGGTAATATCTCCACTCGTGATTGCCTTGGCTAAATCATAATATCCCGGCACCGTCTCTGTCCAGAACTTCGGATTCGTCGGATTTACGGACCAGGCCTGTTTCAAAAGCCCGCTTCCTTCATCCCAAATCTGACTGATGATTCCATCCCCGACTCCTACCGATGTCATTGCTACCCCTAATCCACCGGCTTTCACGTTGGGGTCATTCCAATATCCTAGCCCTTTCTCCGCATTCGCTAGCTCTAGCAGCTCTTTCGTGATCAATCCATCTACTTTAAATTCCTTGCCATCATGATATCCGCTTAATTCACGCCATACTGCAAACATTGTACTGTGATTATTGGCTATATACTGATATCCCGCTATAGCAATTAGCAACTGTTGATCATACTTCCCGGTGATTTCTCCATGATACAGATTCATATCCTTAAGAAGCTGCTGCATTTTTCGAATATCTTCCTCAACGACTAATTGATTATATTCATTGATCTGTTGTTCCAACTGCAAACGACGGAGCACTTTCGCTTCCAGTTCATCATATCTCTGACGAAGCTCTTCCAGCTTCTTTTCGTCCCATAAACCTTCCTCCAACAAGGCCCTAATCTCTTCATCATCCAGCAAGAGTGATCTATCATTTTTTAACGGATTATATCTACAGGCCTTAAGAAACCCACCTTGATAAAAATAACTCAGATCAATGCCATCTTTATACCATTCGTCCGACACACCCATTTCTTCGAGCTTTTTCCGCTGGGTTTCGGCATATTGATGAGCAGTCTCCATGTATTCACGCTGGCCATAAGCCTGATAGACGACATAAGCCTTCTGACTACGCGCGATTTCCGTAAATGCCTCGGCGATTTTGGTTAGTTCTGCTTGGGCGAGTCTCTGGGCGACGGCATCTTGGTTCTGCATCGTTTGCAGAAGAGCAGCAATTCGCGGATCTTCATGGAAAGGAGCTAAACGATCGATAATTCCTTGGCGCTGAAAAGCTTGAAGCTGTTCGAAAATATTGGGGAACTTAGGTGACTCTGGAGAGGACGACTTCATGGGGCCATACAAGCTATTTCCTAAGATATCTGCCCTCTGTGCGGCAAGAAACAAAGATTTGTGATCGAACAGCGACAAAGAAGGCTGGGATTGAGCCAATTTCTCCACTTGCTTGTCTGTCTGTGCATATTGACTCGCGGCATATTTCAGACCGCTTACCTTTTCACGCATTTGCTCATCCAATCGCCGAGACAGCATTTCAATCTCACGGAGCAGGCTTGCCGCTTCTTGAGTCGCCGTGCGCACATAATACTCCGAGTAATTCGCTTCTGTATTTTGGAGCAGACGATTCACATCCTTGGACATGCCGGTGATCTCCTGCTCCATCGTCTGTCGCAAATGCTCCACTATTCTAGCCAAATTGTCGAGTCGATCTAGATCTATCTTTTGAATGGAAGGACACCTCCTGTACACTCACTTATTACTCCATTTTTTCTGGATTCACATGATGTACGGAAAGTAGTTTAAATGTTGATGGTCCTATGAGG
>DASYFA010000240.1:0-16245 GCA_036498705.1 Paenibacillus sp. | reverse complement strand
CTCTCCGATTCTTAATGCGCAGAAACAGCTAAAGGGCATGCTCGTACTCCGCTACAGTCTAAATGTGACTGCCAACAATCCTAGGAATGGACTGATTGTCGGTCTCGTCTTAGGCAGTCTGATAGCCCCGTTCCTGTTCATTACTCTATTCTCGGCGATCTTTGCTAGAAGATTGGGCAAGCGGCTCGAACCGTCGATTACGCGGATTATTGGGGGAGCACGGCGGATTCAGCAGAATGATCTTGATTTTTCGGTCGCTGGAGAGGGCGGATCGAAGGAACTGACCGAGCTATCGAGTGCTTTTGAAGAGATGCGTAGTGCCTTAGAGCAGTCCCTGAAGCGGGAATGGCGGCTGGAGCAGGAGAGACGAGATATGATCTCGGCGATTGCTCATGATTTGCGGACACCGCTGACGATTATCCAGGGACATGCGGATAACCTGATTGAGAACGGCGCACGCCACCCTGAGAGACTAGAGAGATACCTGCGGACCATTCGGAACAGCACCCAGCGTGCTGATAGGATGCTGACCGAGCTATTGTTCCTGAACCGGATCGACACGCCTGACTTTATCCTTCAGTATATCCCGACGGATTTGGCCGCCTTCTGTGAACTGAAGAGACAAGAATTCGATCTATTATGTCGGGAAAAGGGGATTACACTTCGCTACTCGCGTGAACAATGGCATCGTAATGCAGCAGAGCATATGCCGCTTCTCGATACTGCGCGAATGGAGCAGGTTATCGATAACATGATGACGAACGGTTTGAGATTTACACCGGTGGGTGGAGAAATAGAGTGGTCGATTTATGTGGATGAGCAGCAGATTACTTTTGAATTGAAGGATACGGGGCCAGGTTTTAGTGATCAAGATCTACGTTGTATGTTTGATAGATTTTATTCTGGGGATGCGTCTAGATCTCAGGATCAGGGCCAAGGTCATTCTGGACTAGGATTGTATACGACGAAGCTGTTAGTAGAGAAGCATGGCGGGAGGATTGAGGCTGGGAATCGTGCCCAAGGTGGTGCTTGGGTGAGCATTACTGTGCCTTATGAATGTGCTCTATAGTGTGATTCATATAAAGATAAGAGCTGTCCAGAAAGGACAGAACTGAAGGAATACGGGTAATAAAACTATGGATATATCCACATTTTGAGCTACCAAAGCCAGTTGAACTCGCGAAGCGCACGAGAAAAAAGATGAGGATTCTCCCCTGACATGAGAATTTCAGCAAGTTTAGACGTAGGAATCCTAAAACCAGTGTGATCGTCACTTATCAAGCGGTCAAAAATGACCGTTAGAGCAAAAAAAGAATAACTTCGCTCTTCTAACGGACACTTTTGACCATTAGAAGCAAAAAAATACGGTTCTCCGCGACATCCCCCCTTGTAATGGACATAATTGTCTGTTACAAGGTCAGAGTATCAAAGGATCAACGCTAACGGTCAATAATGTCCGAGTGATCAGGTCAAAACATGGATATGTCAACATTATAGGCACACAAAAGGGGCGTCTCCAAGTCGGAAAATCAACTTTTGAGACAGCCCCTTTGGCTATCGCTCAGCCTTTTCGGTCGTCATGTTAGTTATTCTCCCTTAACAACTCCTCGATTCGTCTATCTGGCAGGAACCAAATGATAGCAACGAGGATGATGAAGAAACCAGATACCCACGGGCTCAGATATGCCGTTACGACCGTAAGGAGGTAAAGGATTGGGGAGAGCTTTGCCTTCCATCCTCTTCCGATAGTGTGGAAATGAGAGTTCTTTGGGTGTTGGTTGATAATTGACCGTTGAAGGAACCAGTAAGACAAGGATGCGAGGGTTAGGATAATGCCGTACAATGCCATCGGAGTCGGGGCGAAATGACTCTCCCCCATCCAGGCGGTGGTGAACGGAACGAGAGATAGCCAGAAGAGCAGCAATAGGTTGAGCCACATTAATCGGCCGTTCATCGTCCGGATCATGTGCAGCAGATGGTGATGATTGTTCCAGTAAATGCCGACATACACGAAGCTGAAGATGTAGCTTAGAACCTTGGGGAAAAGGTAGGTAAGAGATTTCCAATCATGACCTTCAGGCAACTTGAATTCCAGCACCATAATGGTAATGATAATGGCCAGTACGCCGTCACTGAACGCCTCCATTCGATTTGCTTTCATCAGGGACCCCCTTTTCCACTAATTATATTATTTTCCTTATAGTAATATTTCTTGATTGACATAAATGCATGCATAATTCATGCATAGACAGCAGGATTAAGATGAATTATGCCTCCGCAATCACCAATTTCGTGCCAGTCTTCCGATTGATCATCCGTTCATCCATCGAGGACTCTCCGAATCGGCCCGCCAGCTTGATGCCGCCGTAAATTTTCTCGATCTTCCCCTGCTTGGTTAGCAGATTGATATCCCTTCGAAGGGTGTCGATCGATATATCCAGATCTTCGGTCAGCTCATTGATTTTGAGCACTCCTCTGACGGTTAACAGATCAAGCATTTTCTTTTGCCTCTCTAATGGCAGCATCTTCTCACCTACTAAATACAGATTTTTACTATAAAAATTCAACTAAGAAAATTAAGTGAAAAGGCAAGAGCGTGAAATGATTCTGAAGAAGCGTAGCGTTCGCCTTTGTGAACAGATTTCTACCTTATAGGATTCTAGTAGATCAGGAAATCTGTGAACAACAGCGATCGTAAGAACATTTCACCCGGCTGCCTTCATACCTAATATAAATCATTAGTTGAACTTGTATAGTAGAACAACCCCAGTGTATCACTCGCTATTCAAGATTCAATAGAGTTTACAAAGATCCTCAAATAACATTGAAGCACCTTCGAGGAATGAAGCCATGTCGTAAGAGTGGTGGAACCTTGGGGTGCTTTGTTTTATTTCAGGCAGACAGGTTCCCGGTAAATGGGCGGATGCATAGGATGACTATAAAAGTTATGGGCTATGAGAGGAGAATGAATGTTGCACGATAAACCGTGGGACCAGCAGCAGTGGAATAACCCTGAACAATACAACGGCAATTGGAGCCCCTTCTACAGAACTAATAAGATTGAAGATTTTGGACCCAGGCCGCTTGTCATCAATATTGAAGAGGCCACGAAGCGGAACGACAATTACCGTACAGCTCTATGGACAGGGAATCATCTGCAAGTAACTTTAATGAGCATCAGTGTTGGAGATGATATTGGTCTGGAGATTCATCCGAATGTCGATCAGTTTCTGCGGATTGAGGAAGGGGAAGGGCTCGTCCAGATGGGGAATAGGAAGGACCACTTGAGTTTTCAAGAAAAGGTTCATGATAACGATGCA
Organism: Paenibacillus sp.; assembly: GCA_036498705.1. GTDB lineage: Bacteria > Bacillota > Bacilli > Paenibacillales > Paenibacillaceae > Fontibacillus. Next base: position 12,925 of record DASYFA010000240.1, on the reverse strand, counting down.
ATTATCGTCCCCGCGGGAACCTGGCATAATGTGATCAATACAGGCGAGAGGCCACTTAAGCTCTACTCCATCTACGCGCCGCCTAAGCATCCTCATGGGACCGTCCAAGAGACCAAGGCCATTGCCATGGCTGAGGAAGGGAAAGAGAAATAAATCTGCAACAATATACTAGAACAGCCAGTTGCCCGCTGAAATGCGGCGACTGGCTGTTTGAATTTACTGGACACTATTTAGCTGTTTTAAACTGACTACGCATTTGATCGTACAGTTCTTGAGACTCTGCGTTCTCGGATGCTGTATAACCAAAGGCCACTTTATCATCGATAACCAGTACAATCATTTCTTTATCGTCTGCCGCTTGAATCAGCACTATCGATCCTTTTCCGTCTTCGTCATCATATGGTACCGATTCTACCGCCTTCGGATCATTCAGCTTCTCGTCTTCAGAGACCTCTCCAGCAGCCCCTAAGCGGAATAGAGCTTGTACTTCAGGGTGCACACTCTCCTCAACAAACTTCTCTCGATCCTCTTTCGTTCCATTGTAGAAGTCTGTGATGTAGGATAAAGCCAGCTTCTCATCCGAAGATAGTGTCTTCGAATCTGCAGCTTTATTACTAGAGCATCCAGATAAAATAATTACTGCTGCGAATAAAATAGATAGAAATTTTGTAAAGTTCTTCATGATTTCCCTCCTGGATTATATATATACGTTTGTTAGTCTACCAGCTACAGGAAGGATATGGTAGTAAAGTTAAGGTTATTTTGATCTATTAAGGACTATTTTGAAAAAAATGATAGATTTAATATCTCATCCATTGGATATCTAGGCAGCTACAATAGTACTGAATTCAGTTATTTGGAAAACAGTCGTTCCGGTTCCTGCATCATACTGGTAATTCGGGATAGGAATCGGATTGCCTTTGTCATTAAGGGACCAAATGGCAATAGGTTCAAGATGACCATTCTTCTTGGTTGGTGGTGTGTAAGGAATAGTTACTGTTACAGGTGCTTTATTGTTTTTCCAAGGAGTGATTTTGCCATCCACTACTAGGCTCAGTTCGAGAATTGGACGTTTAGTCACTTCGTTGACAGCTGTATTCAAACTATCTGCAGAACCCTTACCTATCCGAATAGAGACATACTCAGCATTTATTTTCATGTTAGACAGCAGGTTACTCGGAATTTGAACGGTTGAGTGTTCTGTCTTCATCAATAGATCGAATTTTTCCGTACCTTTCAGGCGTTCCGTCGGCAATTGCACATCATACGATAACACATCTGCCTGCTTCGGGAGATCAATTACGATTTGTTTATTCTTGCCTGATGATGTTGGATCAGCTAGCTTGAGCGCTTGGTTCAGGTGGTCATTGGAAATGGTGCTCATCGCACGTCCATTGTTGACCTTCACTGCCGGCTTGATCGTCACCACGCCGTCCTTGACTTCGATGGTAGTAGACTCACCGCCGTTACCGGACTTGCCAGTAAGAGTAAGGACACCAAAGACGGACGTGTCCTGATATCCGTTGCCTGTCGTATCATTCCAGGCTGCAACGCTTTGACGGGAGCCGTTCTTGGCATCATTGATCTGTGCATCGAAGCCTATTTTCGTGTTATTAGCTGGAGTGATTGTCTTGAACGGGATCTTCATTTCAACGGTATAGTTGGTACCTGATACCTTCGTCGCCGATTTGAATCCAGTGGCGATACTTGTAGGGTTGAAAGAGGTCTCGTTGTCGAAGTTCACCCTATACTGTCCGTCGTCATCCTGATAGACGAAAGTCTTGGCATTGTTCTCGTCAACGAATACTTCAACAGAGTCCTGCTCCCAAGCGTTAGTACTGGACTTATCAAGCTCTGAGTCACTCACCTGGATCAATACATACAGGTTCTTATCGTCCCATAGCGCTTTTGCTACGCCAGTAGCCCCCTGCCAAGCCGATTGATAACGGTTTATTGGCATCTCAGGAGCATCGTTCCAGATAGCATCAATGGCTCCATCAATAACAGGAGTACCATATTTCGCGGTTGATTGATTGGCTTCCGTCTCCCCAGTTTGATGCTCTCCGATAAATCGATCTGGATCAATGACGCCAGAGTAGGCGGGTTTGGCCTGTAGATTCTTGTCAAACAGCAGCGGATTCGTCGAGGATCTCCAGCTTGTTCCGTCATCCAAACCCCAGAACGTAACACGCTTAATATGATCAGCGTGTGCTTTATAGATGTTGAATAATTTTGCATATAGTAGCCCTTGGGCAGTGGCCAGATTGTCGGGAAGCTGATAGTTGCTTCCGGCCTGAATGTCCAACTCGGTGATGCTGATCTCGACACCAAGGGAGATAAATTTCACCAGCGATGCTTCTACACTAGCCGGATTGGTATTCACCGAATAGTGACCCTGCATGCCTATGCCATCGATGAGCAGCTTGCCAGGATGAGTTTTGGCGTAATTATTGTTGAGCTCTTTGACCATTTGATAGATGGCCTCGGCTTTATTTGGGTTGTCATCATTGTAATCGTTGTAATACAACTTGATATCTAGCTTATTATCGTCTACTGCCTTTCTAGCAGCTAGGAAGGCCTGCTCGATATAGTCGTCACCGATGGCTTGATACCAAGGAGACTTGCGCAGCGCATTCTTCCAATCAGAAGGGTTACCCGGGTTATCGTTCATCGCTTCATTTACAACATCCCAAGAAATTACCTTGTCACCGAAATGCTCTACCACGGTTTTGATATGAGTCTGCATATTCTCAAGTGCCTCATTGCGGCTGAGAGAGATCGTATTTCCTTGTGAATCTGTAGTTGTATTCATCCAAGGAGGCGATTGCTGATGCCACACGAGGACATGCCCATGCATTTTCATTCCTGCAGCTAGTACTTTATCCACCATGTCATCCGCTGCTGTAAAAGTGAACTCGCCCTTCTTAGGCTGCAGCGCATCCGGCTTCATCGCATTTCCTGCCGTAGCGACATTGTGATGCATGGTCAGCAGATCGAACCGAATTCCGTCTAGATCCTCTGCCGATATGGCGTTGCCGATCAGAAAGTCATTCTTGTATGCTTCCTTGATTGGATTTAAATCTCTCTGGATATCGATCGAGCCTGAGACCTTCACGAAGCTGATGTCATCGATATAGAAAGAAGCTGTCGCATTGTTAGAACTCTCGATATAGATCGTTAGATATTCGTCTCCGACACTGTTATAACGGTAGGTTCCTTCGAACTGAACCCAACCATTGCTGGTATTGATTGTTTTAGGAGCAAGAGCTACGTAATTTGCGCTACCTCCGTTGCCAATTTGCGTGGACAATTGAATCTGCGAGCTTGCCGGTTCGATCAGCTTGACCCAGGCCGATATTTTGTATTCGCTGCCCTTGTCGACATACTCCTCGACTCGCAGTGAAGGCCCATGCCATGTCGCGGTTCTACCTTCAACCTTCAAAGCGTAGGAGCCGTTCCCGGTATGATTGTCTTCATTTGTAATAGTCAGTTTCTCTGAGCCTGACCTACCCACAAAGCCGCCTGTAGATTGATCTTCAAAGGTAATCGTAGTGAATTCCTTCGCCGGCGGTCTAGGCTGTTCAGGTCCAGTATCGCTGGATTCCTCGGTGATCAGGATATCTCCGATGTAGAAAGGAACTTTGGCACCGGGATCGTTGGATTGGACACGAAGAGCCCGATCCTTGGACGTATCAACGATAAATTTTTTAGACAGAGTAAAGGCCTCCCCTGCTTTAAAATTGGTGCCGTCTAACCAGGCATAACTATCTACCATTTGCAAATATGCTTGAGCGTCACTCGGTACATCTACACCTACATCAACATATCCCGTTACGGTCACTGTGTAGGTATTACCGTTCTTTAGGCCAATGTTTGCAAAATTAAAATCTGCCGCGTCCCAGTTGTTTGATCGGTTGCTTACATATAAAGCTCCACCATCTTCGTTACCGTCAAAATTTTTATCCGTAACATGCTCCAAATTGGCGCCGCCTGATTGTGTTGCAGCACCTTTACCTCCAGTAAAGTCCTCATGATACACCACTACCGGTCCCGAAGCTCCCTCAGTATCAGCCTTTACCCCAGAAGTAATACAGCCTGAAGGAATGATTAAGATTGCCGTGAGCAGACCCATGATGGCTTGTTTGATCATTTTTCTCATGTGTTCTTTGCACCCTCCCTTTATTAATTGAATGGTTAAGCGCTTTCTTTCAAATTCAAATCATATTATTTATCCTAAAATGCTTCTAGTTCGGAATTAAAGAAGGTACCGATATTATTACATATGATTACGAAAATCTAATTTATATAGAGATTATGTGACTAAGAGGAAGGATTCATGATGCCTTAGAATGGGATAAGAATTCCTGTGAATAATAAGAATATGAAGACTTGGTGAATTTCATTGACATTGAGAATGATTCACATATAATAATTATTATAAATAAGAAATTAGTACAGACAGTTAAGGGAGTTTGATGTATTTGTCCTAAACTTCTATACTAACTATATAAACTAAAATTTACCTAGGAGGTACAAATAATCATGTCATTGATTGGAACAGAGGTATTACCATTTAACGCATCCGCATATCACAACGGTGAATTTATCGAGGTTTCTGAAGCAAACTTTAAAGGTAAATGGAGTGTAGTTTGCTTTTATCCAGCTGACTTTACATTTGTTTGCCCTACTGAGCTTGAGGATTTGCAAAATCACTACGAAGCCTTGAAACAACTTGGTGCTGAAGTGTACTCCGTTTCTACAGATACTCATTTCGTACACAAAGCTTGGCATGACAGCTCCGAGGCAATTGGCAAAGTTAAATACATTATGATTGGCGACCCTTCACATACGATTTCCCGTAACTTCGATGTATTGATCGAAGCAGACGGCGTTGCAGACCGCGGTACCTTCATCATCGATCCAGATGGAGTCATTCAAGCTGTTGAAATTAATGCGGGTGGCATTGGACGTGACGCAAGCATTCTAGTCGACAAGATTAAAGCTGCTTCATACGTTCGCAACCATCCAGGTGAAGTTTGCCCTGCGAAGTGGAAAGAAGGCGGCGAAACTTTGAAACCAAGCCTTGATCTTGTAGGCAAAATCTAAGGAGAGAGAACATGAAACTGGATGCAGACATCAAAACACAACTGGCGCAATATCTCCAGCTTTTGGAAGGCAATGTTCTGCTGAAGGTCAGTGCAGGAACCGATTCGGTATCTAATGACATGCTGGATTTAGTGAATGAACTATCCAGCATGTCTGATAAAATTACGATAGAGCATACTACATTGCCTAGAACTCCAAGCTTTAGCGTAAACCGTGTAGGTGAAGACACTGGCGTTACATTTGCTGGGGTACCATTAGGTCATGAGTTCACTTCGTTGGTACTCGCTTTGCTTCAAGTTAGCGGTAGACCGCCTAAGGTTGAGCAGAGCGTCATTGATCGGATTAAGGCGATTCAAGGTGTATATCACTTTGAGACTTATGTCAGCTTGTCCTGCCACAACTGTCCTGACGTTGTACAGGCGTTGAACATGATGAGCGTTCTTAATCCTAACATTACTAGCACAATGATTGACGGTGCAGCTTTCAAGGAAGAAGTAGAACGCAAGGACATTATGGCCGTGCCAAGTGTCTATCTCAACGCTGAATTCTTCGAGAGCGGCCGCATGACAGTTGAAGATATTCTGAATAAAATGGGCAGCTCGGAAGATGCTTCCGAGTTTGATAATAAAGAGCCATACGACGTATTGGTTGTTGGTGGTGGCCCGGCTGGCGCGAGCGCAGCGATCTACGCAGCACGCAAAGGCATTCGCACAGGTATTGTTGCTGAACGCTTCGGCGGACAAGTGAACGATACGCTGGGTATCGAGAACCTGATCGGTACGAAATACACAGAAGGTCCTAAGCTTGCTGCCAGTCTTGAGGAGCATGCGAAGGAGTACAACATCGACATCATGAAATCTCAGCTTGCGAAGCGCCTAGAGAAGAAGGACTTCGTTGAGGTTGAATTGGAGAACGGTGCTATTCTGAAGAGTAAGACCGTAATTGTCTCTACAGGTGCTCGTTGGCGTAACCTGGGTGTACCTGGTGAAGCGGAGTTCAAGAACAAGGGCGTGGCATATTGCCCGCACTGTGACGGTCCTCTGTTCGCTGGCAAGCATGTTGCCGTTGTTGGCGGCGGTAACTCTGGTGTTGAGGCAGCAATTGATCTTGCAGGCGTCGCCGGTCATGTTACTGTCCTCGAATTTATGTCAGAATTGAAGGCTGATTCCGTTCTTCAAGAACGTCTGAACAGCTTGCCTAACACAACGGTTATCAAGAACGCTCAAGTGAAAGAAATTACCGGAACTAACAAGGTTGACGGTGTGACTTACATCGAGCGTGAGAGCGGCGAAGAGAAGCATATCGATCTGCAAGGTATATTCATTCAGATCGGTCTCGTACCGAATACAGACTGGTTAGCCGACACCGTAGAACGTACACGTATGGGCGAGATTGTCGTAGATAGCCGTGGCGCAACGACCGTTCCTGGCGTATTTGCGGCAGGCGACTGCACCAATTCACCATACAAGCAGATCATCATTTCGATGGGATCCGGTGCTACTGCAGCACTCGGCGCATTCGATTATATGATTCGGAATTAATAATTAAATATCACAGTTTTAACGGCCTTGGCCCTGTATTTCATGGGGACCGAGGCCGTTTATTTTTATGGAACCAAAAGTATTCACTATAGTGCTATACTAATCGTAACTAACATCATGACTGAACAACTAGATCGGTTGAAACGCTTGTTGTAACCGCTATCACGAATAACTATGGCATACACAGGAGGCTTTTCTTTTGTTGATCTCAATGTTTGATGATGAATATTGGTATGGTGGCTATGTAAGTCAAGGTACGGCCATGCCTGTAGGTCCCTTGGACCGGCTTCAGATTGACCTTGCTCCTAATAGAACGGCAAATCAGGCGATGCCGCTCTTTTTCTCGTCTAGAGGTCGATATTTATGGAGAGATATCGGTTATACGATTCAATTTGATAGCGGAACGATTTCATGTCCTGATGATGTAGAGCTAGTTAGCGGATTCGGAACATTACGAGGTGCTTATCTGGTTGCGATGAAGCGCCATTTTCCGTTTGAGTCGATTCAACTATCTAAGTCGTTATTTGATAAGCCGATCTTTAACAGCTGGATCGATCGCTTACCGAGAAGCACGTGATCTAGATATTTTGATCAAAACTTCAGAGGGGAAACCATATATTTGTGAATGGTGGAACGGTTACTCAGCTGTCCTGGATTTCTCTAACCCAGCCGCGGTTAAGTGGTTCGATCAACAAATGCAGCAATTACAAGAGTTAGGTGTCGACGGCTTCAAATTTGATGCTGGCGATAGCTATTTCTATCGAGTCGACAACCAAACCTTTGGTAACGTCACACCGGATGAGCAGTCTCGTCTTTGGGCCAAGTACGGCACGAAATATGCGTTTAATGAATATCGCGTAACTTACAGAGCGGGCGGATATTCCCTAATGCAGAGGTTATGCGATAAGAAGCATTCATGGGGTGACCACGGAATTGCAGCGTTGATCCCAGATACGTTGTTACAGGGAATCACGGGGCATCCTTTTTGTTGTCCAGATATGGTTGGCGGGGGCGAATATCTGAATTTCCAGGAGGCGAATCATAGTGGTCTGGATGAAGAGCTGTTCTGCCGCCATAGTGAGATTGCCTGCCTGATGCCCGCCATTCAATTCTCTGCCGCCCCTTGGCGCGTATTGTCGGTTGACAGCTTGAAGATCATTCATGAGCATCTTGCATTGCGCAGCAAGTTTTCCGCCGAGCGGGAACAGAGCTATCATCAAGCCGTAACCTACGGTGAGCCAATGGTTCGATATATGGAGTACCAATTCCCTGGAGAGGGAATAGAGACGGTGACCGACCAATTTATGCTCGGTGATACGTTATTAGTGGCTCCAATCTATATAAAAGGGGCTACGGACCGGGAAGTCATGCTTCCCAAAGGGAGATGGCGTTTCGAAGAAGAGATCCTGACCGGGGCCAGAGCAGATAGAACGGGCCGTAGCGATTGCGGTGCCGTTCTTTTTTTAGATCTACGAGTTTTCATATTTCTTCTTATAGTGGCTTAGCGTGAGGAGCGGCCAAATATAGCGGTAGCTATGATAATGAGAATAAAAGTGTCCGGGAAGGCCGGCACCTGTTGGATAAGTGCTCTTCCAATCGTCTTCATGTAGTAATGCGATAAGTCTAAGGATTCCTTGATCGACCTCTGGTGTTGGCTGCGCCTGAACAGCGATTAGAGCATCTAATGCCCATGCGGTTTGAGAAGGAGTGCTCTCTCCTAAGGGTACATAGCGCCGCAGCCGATCGCTTCGGCAGGATTCTCCCCATCCGCCATCCGGGTTCTGGATGTCTAAGAGCCAACGTCCCCCTTGTTGTAAGGTATCATGGCTTGCCGGGAGACTAACCGCTGCCAAGCCCGTCAGTGCCGCCCAGGTACCGTAAATGTAACAGACACCCCACCTTCCGTACCAAGATCCATCCTTCTCCTGATGTCGGATTAACCACTCTGTTCCCCTCTTGATAAACCCATGTCGGGTATCCATTCCGGCAAAGTTCCCGAGATACTCTAAGGTACGTCCGGTGAGATCCGCTTCTGAGGGATCAATCGCCGCGGATTTGGCACCGTCGATGGCGAGCCAAGTGAGCATTTGATTATTCGTATTTTTCTCAAAAGCGGGCCAACCTCCGTCTTTATTTTGCATCGAGAGAACCCAATTCAGTCCGCGATTCCACGCTTGCAGGTAGGCAGGATCTGTATTAGACAAGCTTCGGATCGCCCGTAAAGCCGCAGTTGAGTCGTCCACGTCGGGATTAATGGTATTGGACTCAGAGAATCCCCAGCCTCCAGGCGCGGTGCCCGGATTGTGGATGCTCCAATCGGCGGTCTTATTCTGCTGTCTGGACAACAGATACGTGGCGGCACGCCGGATCGCTTGATGATCAGCGGCAATTCCGGCTTCCTGCAAGGTGTAGGCCAATAGAGCCGTATCCCATACGGTAGAGGGAGAATTCTGTATTGTTGTTTTCCCGTCATATCGGTACTGCATATCGGTAAGTCCTTGAATGGCATCGGTGATCAGAGGATGATGCTGTTCATATCCCAGGGCAAGCAGGGCGAATATCATGAGAATCGTGCTGTTGGCATAGCTGTAGAGCGTGCCGTCGGCTTCGATCCGCTTTAGCATGAACCGTTCAGCCTTGGCTGTCGCGGTCTTATGGATATGAAGAGGAGTGCCAATCAACCGATTTAGCCCTTCCTGTATGCTGTTCTGCATCTCCTGATAACCGCGGGGGAGAGGATCTTCATCGTCCATCCCTCGTACATAAAGATCAGATAGATCTGGTGTATGAGTGGTAGTTATCGAGAACTGCTTGTCGCCCATAATGAGCATGGGGATAAGATGAACCCTTGAGTATCCTGAGAAATCATAAATATTTATTGGAAAATATTTGGGGAACAGCATAATCTCCAGCGGAATGGACGAGATGGATAATGGCCATTTTCTCTGACCTGTGACAGCGAGGATGGCTTTGGTTAGGATGTTGGTTACTTTTCCAAAACCGCCTTTGGATAAAATATATCGTCTGGCTCGCACAATAGACTCGTCTGTCGTCCGGCTGTACCCAGAATAGAGCAGGGCGTAATAGGCTTCAACCGAAGCGGACAAGTTTCCTTCTTCTTCGTCGGTGAACAGCCTCCAGCCGCCATCCGGCTGCTGCGCGGCCAGAATCCTGTCATGTAGTTGCCGAATCAGCACTTCGTTCGGGACATTCAGCACTCGAAAGAGAATAATCACGTAAGCATCGACTGAGGTCCCGTTCTCAAAGCAGAAATGCCATGATCCATCCTGCCGCTGCTGCTCGATCAGGGCCGTCGTCAGCTGTTTAATTTCATCATCCACTGCTCTCAGCACATCGCCCATTTCCTTGGTACCTCCAGGTGGCTTTTTAGAATTATATGAAGGTGGGAGGGGGGAAATATCAATAAGTTGAGCTGGCATAGCGCAAGAGACAAAACGCAGGGTCCTCCCACGACATGAAGCGTAGGAATCCTAAAAACGAGTGTGATCGCACTTAACAAGCGGTCAAAAATGACCGTTAAAGCAAGAATAAAACAATTACACTCTTCTAACGGACACTTTTGACCATTAGAAACAAAAAATGCGGTTTTCTGCGACATTCACCCGTGTAATGGACATAATTGTCCCTTACATGCCCAGTGTCTCAAAGGATCACCGCTAACGGTCAAAAATGTCCGAGTAATTAGCTCAAACACAAAAGGGGCGTCTCCAAGTCGGAAGATCGACCTTTGAGACAGCCCCGTAAACTATTGTATGAATTGCTTGCGTATTATCCCGAAATAACCCTCTCCACAGGATAACTAATTTTCGGTTTCTTCTTCTTGCCTCCAATAATAAAGATGAACGATGTCAGACCGATTCTACCAATGAACATCAGCATCATCAGCAGAAATTTGGCAAAGACGCTTAGTCCTGGTGTAATGCCTGTGGACATTCCCACCGTACCAAAGGCAGAGCATACCTCCAAAATGATCGATATCAGTTGATGTTGTGGATCGGTAATGCTGATAGCAATAACGGAGGCCCCGCACATCATAATGGCGAGCAGCATAATCGCTAGTGACTTCATGACATCATCCGGATGAACCTCTCGATTAAATACTTTGATCTCTCGATTCCCTTTGACGTAGTTATATACAAATAAGGTGCATACTGCAAAGGTCGTGGTTCGAATTCCTCCACCTACAGAGTTTGGAGATCCTCCAATAAACATGTATATGCTCATCACAAGCAAGGTAGGCTCTGACAATTGAGAGATATCCATCGTCGTTAATCCGGCACTACGGGTTGAAGTGGATTGGAAGAACGAATAGAAGAACCCCTCATGCCATGACATTCCCTTAAAATAATGCTGATATTCAAGTAAGAAAATAAGAATCGTCCCAATGACCAAAAGAATGAGATACGTCGATGTTGTTAATTTGGCAAATAGCGAAAAGCGAAATGGCTGAGCTTGTTTGTCTCTTCTTCTCGCTAAAAAAGTCTTAATCTCAATCAGTACCGGGAATCCGATGGCTCCGAATATGATCAAGATACTGGTAACGACTTGTACAAAATAATCATGGGCAAAAGGTAACAGTGATTGTCCTGTAATATCCACCCCGGCGTTCGTCGTTGCACTGACGGATGCAAATAAACCTTGTAGGAAGGCTTCATGCCAGGTTGGGAAATAATTAAGAAAATGAAGTCCGAAAATAACAGCTCCAATGAGTTCAGTAAGCACAATGATTGCTAAAATTTCCTTGATAAATTGAACCAGTCCTGATAATTGAAACTGATTGTTATCAACCATGATGAGCTGTCGTTCGCGGAGTCCGATTTTGCGTCCTAAGAGTATCCAGAAGAAGGTGCTCATCGCCATAATCCCAAGACCACCGAATTGCAGCACTAACATGATAATGAAGTAACCAAATACACTAAAGGTGTCTGCAACATTCAGTACAGCAAGTCCTGTGTCGCTTACTACGCTAACTGCAGTGAACACCGTATCAAAGAAGCTTACCTCTGCACCACGTCGATATACACCTGGAAGGCTGAATAATCCAATAGATATCGTTACAGCAAGTAAATAATAGCCGGTTATAACCTGAGCGGGTGAGCGTTTCTCTAGCCAACCTCGCATTTTACTTAACAGGGCCAACAATATGTCCTCCAATTCATATATCGTAAAAAGAAGCCAACGAAAGAGATGGCTCTCCCGACAGCTTCAAAGGTAGTTTTAGACGAATTGAGTTTATCATACCTTCTGTATTTCGGCTTGTAAAGGGTAGTAAATAACAATACTTTTGAGTAACCGAATTAATGAGTATGTTATACTCGGCTTATAATTCCAAGGCGGTGAAAAATGCGAGTAGATCGATTACTCTCCATGTTACTCATTATCTCAAAAAAGGGTATGGTTACAGGCAAAGAGCTTGCGGAACATTTTGAGGTCTCATTACGAACCATTTACAGGGATATAGAAAAATTAGGCGAAGCAGGTATTCCGGTCGCATCCATAGGTGGTAAGGGTGGAGGCTATTACATTATGGAAAGCTATAATGTGGACAATCTTTTTTTGAAAAAAGATGAGGCTTCTACGTTCATGGCAATCATGAATAATCTAAATTTCCTGTTTGGGAAAAACGAACAGTTTAATGCTATGGTTCTAAAGATCGAGAATACATATAACCGAGAGAAAAATACGGATAAGTTGAACATTAACATGTCCCATTTCAGTATGGAGAAGGAATTGAAGGAATACCTGTATCTGATGAATCAGGCCATCGAGGAAAATAAGCTGATGATATTTGATTATTGCAATAGACAAATGGAGTATTCCGAAAGAACAGTAGAGCCAGTTCAAATCACATTTACCTCCGGTCAGTGGTATCTGGTTGGATTTTGCCGGTACCGGCACGACTACAGAAGGTTCAAGCTGGTACGGATCAAGAATTTGAAGATGGGCAATAGCTTCGCAAGAAGAGATATTTCAAAGGAAGAAATCGAGGGAATATTTGAGGAAAGCTACCGCAAGCGAAGCATTCAGGTTACTTTGAAATTTTCTAATCGAATGGGCAAGCAACTAACCGAGTATTTTCAAGAGGAGAATATTAAACAAACGGAAGACGGCCAATACCTTGTTGTAGATCATTTTCCGTATGAGGAAGGATTGCTCAAATATATTCTACACTTTGGCAAGGAATGCGAGATTATAGAGCCCCGTTATTTAAGAGATGAATTAATAGAATATGTAAAAGAATTATTGCTCCCATACAA
>DASYFA010000239.1:0-9417 GCA_036498705.1 Paenibacillus sp. | reverse complement strand
TTATTCTTTCTTCTACGATCTCCGGTGAAATCGTTAGCAATATACACTTTGCACCTAAAGATACAAGTTGTTCTTCTATATTAGTTATTTCAATATTGTTCGAATCAGGAAATGCAGCTCTATGATTTAAATGGAACCGTTCTAGGACGAAAAACAGTCCTCTTGCTCTTCTAGATGCTGGGCCGAGCTGGATAGCCCATTCGTTTAGATTCTTTAGCATTGTTACTCGTTCACTAAGTAATTTAATATGCTCTTCTCGAGATAATGACACGTATTCCCCATGATTATTATTTAATATTTGAGAGTAGTGTTCTCCAAGAATAACTACGCTTCGCTCTGCAGATTCATCTTGAGATTGATATTGTTTAATCGCTCTTAATAACGAGGTCTTCCCGGCGTTAGAATATCCTTCAAGAATGACTCCTCTGATATGCATTTGATTTGATTTCCTTTCCCTTGCAATGATTTCGTCTAACTCCAATATCTCTGCACGTCACAAATCCCCATTACCATTGAGTATTTGCGCCCCCGCGCTATTACCATGATTATACCTCTATTTCATAATTATGTAATCAAATTCCCATTCTCCTCCCCGTTATCCCACCAAAAGTTAACCTTCCTGTTTTCACAAAAATCTCTTCGATCTTCTCTTCCATCTTCTCATCGGTCTCCCCCCTGATTCTCACCGTAGATGCGGTCGAGGGGGCTTTGGATTCGACGGAGGTTCTTTGTGCTGACATGAGTGTAGCGTTCGGTAGTGGAGAGGTTGGCATGGCCGAGGAGTTCCTGGATGTATCTGAGGTCAGTACCGTTCTCCAACAGATGGGTGGCGAAAGAGTGGCGAAGCACATGGATGCCGACCTTTTTCTGGATGCCGGAACGTACTAGCGCTTCGGTGAACACTTTTTGCAGGGAGCGCTCATGCAGATGCGTTCGGCGATTTTGCCCAGGGAATAGCCAAATGGACGGCTTCTCTAGTTGAATGTATTGCTGAACAAGCAGCGACGCGGCTTTTGACAGTAAGGTGTGACGGTCTTTTTTTCCTTTCCCTTGTCATCGAGATAGTTCCCCGCTCCCAGTCAAGATCACTGATCTTCAACCGCACCACCTCACTGACACGAAGTCCTGATGAATAAGCCAAATACAGCATCGTCCTGTGCTTCAGATTATCCGGTGCCCGGAGGATGCGAACCACCTCTTGTTCCGAGAGAACGTAAGGAAGCTTCTTTTCCTTTTTAGGACGGAGATACGGAGCTTGGCCAGAAGGCCTTTGAAGTACGCTAGTAGCTAGAAAACGTAATGCACTTATCACTTGATTGACATAGGTATGGGAATATCCCTGTCCCAGCAGCTGAAGTGCATATTCCTGAACATGCGATCGTTTCAGACTTATGTCCATGCTGTCTTTTGGACTCCCTGCTGGGGATACTCGGTCACACTCTCCATTATTTGCTATTGAGTGTAATCGGCCATATTCCTCGAGTGCACCAGCCGTGGGCATTCTTTCAGAGGCTACCTCGACACCTCGCTCAAAAAACCTTCTGACGTGCCCACGATAAGCTTTTATCGTTTTATAGCTATAGCCCTTCGCCTTGAGCACATCGATCATCTTATGTCCTAACTCGCTTACATCTGAATCGAAGTACAGAGTCCGCATCTCTTCTGTAGCATTCTCCTCACCTCGCGCCTCCATAAAGCGGGAATCACACAATATATCCTCGCTCGGTACAATTAATTCCTCCGGGTACCAAGCATATAACTGCCGAATCCTATCCTTTGAGAAAGGATACCGCCAAAATTGCGCTTCTGCATCCCAACTGCCACCTGGAACAGTGGAACGTAATTGCTGAATATCCTCCTTACGATAATGCTGTAATTTAACCCAAAACTCCTTATCGTTGATCCGTCCTATATGCAGCTTCATCGGTTCAACCCCTTAATAATTATTGAGTAACGCAAAAAAGACAGTTCTCCTCGAGGAGCTCTGCCTTTCCGATGCTTTCGGATGATTCATTTTGAATTGACCTCGATTGGTTTTCTTATCAGATGCTACCCTCCTATGTAAGCAAGGTCCATCAAAAGGACGCTATCTCAAATGTCCAACAAAAAAGGACACCCCGTTAAGGAATGTCCCCTCAATCCGTCACTCTAGAACACTCTCTTCTTCCCCTGCTCATCCTTCAGGATCTCTACTGCCTCGCGGAAGCGCAGTGAGTGGATAATCTCACGCTCGCGCAGGAACTTCAGGCTGTCTTGCAGATCCACGTCATCAGTCATATCGATCAGCCATTGATATGTAGCCCTTGCCTTCTCCTCCGCGGCAATATCCTCGTACAAATCGGCTATGGGATCGCCCTTAGCCTGGATATAGGCGGCCGTGAACGGCACACCCGAAGCATTTTCATAGAAGAGCGCGCTATCATGGGCAACATAATGAGGTGCCAATCCGCAAGCTCGGAGCTCCTCCACAGTAGCATCCTTCGTGAGCTTGAATACCATAGTAGCAATCATCTCAAGATGGGCGAATTCCTCGGTAGAGATATCTGTAAGCAGCCCAATGACTTTATCTGGAATCGAATACCTCTGGTTCATATAACGCAGCGCAGCGGCCAGTTCCCCATCGGCCCCGCCATACTGCTCCAGCAGCAGCTTCGCCATTCCGATATCGCATTTACCTACGCGAACCGGGTATTGCAGCTTCTTCTCGTATACCCACATGTTCTCCGCTTTACCTCCTTCTGCTCATTTTAAGAGCATGTTCAAAAAAGGACGAATTCAGCATAGAAGTAGCTCTTGCTTCAGATGAACGTGTTAATATCGCGAACCTTTGAACAACCTTTGTAAAGAATCAAGGCAGGTCTAGACCTGCCATGGCCATGGGACATTTACCCATTCCCACGGATATCTTGAGAAGGAATGCCCGAAGTTCTGCAAAGGACCATAAAGATGCTGAAAATGCTCTGCCAGATGCCGTCGTTCTAATGCCATTTGATTAAATTGCTGAAGGGCGGCCAAGTCCTCCGGATGTGTATCCAGATACAAGTTCAGCTCGACGAGCGTGAAATCAAGCACCTGCAGCTTTTCTAGCATGTCATAATACTCTTGATCACAATGCGGCTTAGTTACTTCATTCATTCGTCTGCCTTCCTTTCCCCCACCGGGATTCATAGGGGCTGTATAATGCGGGCCATAGTGTACCATGTCTTAATGCTTCCTGCGGACTGAACTGTGGCAAATTGGACGGCTGGAATCGCATATATAAATGCGGCGGGGTACTATAGGTTTTCGTCAACATTGGCGGACAAGGATCATATGGGCCAATAAAAGGGGTATACGATTTCACTTGAGTAAAGTTCAAACCAATTCCTCCTTTGCACACGAATAGAGATTGTTCAAATTGCTGCGGCTTGGGACAAATTTATCCTGTATCTCCTCATTCTTAACATATGACATTCGCCCAAATAATGAACTAGAAAGCGTGAATAAACAGCAAAAAACCGCTCTCTCCAGAGCGGTCAAGCCAAATGCTTATAAAAAAACCATCAGCATCACACTGCACTCCAAGTTCTCAAGTACAGCATGAACTGACGGTTTTATAGTCCGAAATGTCAGGAGAGAATCTTAGGACTCCTCACCTGGGTCATCAAGCTGTTCCGGTTCCTGCAATTTAATGATCTTAACGCGGGTAATCCGCAAGCGGCTTGCTTCAGCAACCTCGAAAATTATATTATCCTCCTGCTTCTTCTTACCTTTGGCCGGAATCCCTTCCAGTTCCTTAAACAGCCAGCCTCCAATCGAATCGACCTCTTCGTCCACCAGATCACTTCCGATCAGATCATTGACTTCCTCGATCAACAGACGGCCATCCACAGAGTACACGCCATCATGCAGCTTCTCGATTTCCGGACGTTCATCCTCGAACTCATCATGAAGATCGCCAACGATCTCCTCAAGTATTTCTTCCACCGTCAGAATACCGGCTGTACCACCGTACTCATCCACCACTATCGCAAGCTGAGAATGACGCTTCTGCATCAGACGCAGCACATGGCTGATCTCCATAGATTCCGGCACGTTCAGAATTGGTCGCACCATATCCGCGAGTTCTCTCGGACCTTCCGGCTCTGGCAACAGCAGATCTGTAATATGCACAAAACCAATGATCTGGTCTTTATCCTCCACGGCAACTGGATAGCGAGAATGCTTCGTGTCATTGATAATCTTCATATTGTCTTCCCAGGATAGATTCGTGTATAAACAATCCATATCTGTCCGCGGTAGCATAACCTCCCGTGCCAACATATCCGAGAAGTCAAAAAGATTGTCCATCAGCTTCATTTCATCTTTGTCGATGACGCCGCTCTTGGCGCTCTGATTCATCAAGATCCGGATTTCTTCCTCGGAATGCGCCATCTCGCCCTCATTGGCCGGCTGAATGCCGATTAAGCGAAGCATTCCGTTGGCCGATGCATTAAGCAGCCAAATAACTGGCAGGAACAGCCTGTAGAAGTACAATAGCGGTGCCGACAACCAGAGTGATGTCGCTTCGGACTTCTGGATCGCCAACGACTTTGGAGCCAGTTCCCCGACTACAATATGCAGAAATGTAATAACCGCGAAGCCGATGGCTACGGAAATCGTAGAGATCAGTCCAGGATCCGTTACTCCGAGCTTATACATAATAGGCATGACGATAAGCTCGGATACAGCCGGCTCACCTACCCAGCCAAGACCAAGTGATGCTAAGGTAATTCCTAACTGAGTGGCCGATAAGTATGCATCCAATTTCTTATTGACTCGAAGTGCATAGGAAGCCCTTCGATTCCCTTCGCTGGCAAGCTGGGTCAGCCGTGATTGGCGTACCTTAACGAGCGAGAATTCCGCAGCAACGAAGAACCCGTTAAAGAACACCAGGATTAAGACTATAAGTAGATTAGAAATAATCTTGCCAACTTCAAAATCGGTGTGCAAGATGAACGCCTCTTTTCTGTGTGATTACATATAATGTCGTATTGTTAAATATTATAGTGTGTACAACTCCCTCTTATAGTACAAGGGCTTTGCGTGATTTAAAGTCGATATCTTTGTAATACATATCGGCAACTAACAAATTAGGACCACAGCAATTCGCAGCAGGGCAGTGGCAATTCACCTTCTGATTGAGTGGATGCTCCGTAAGCCACTTCTCAAAAATATCATCTAGACGCCCGTCACGCAAATTGCCAAAGGCAGGAATGGCCGCGAAGTCGGTGACGAATACATCGCCCGTGAACATGTTCACGTTTACCCGATTGCGCCCGTCCGGATCATTGCGCATTGTAACATTTGGTTCCTGACGCATACGACGCAGCAGCTTGGCATCCTCTTCATTTGTATTGCAGGCGAAGAAGGGAAGCGTGCCGAACAGCATCCACAAGTCGGGATCCCGGGCATCGAGTAATGAATGGATAGCTCCGCGCATCTGATCCAGCGATAACATCGGCAGACCCTCCGCAAAATCAGCTGCATACATAGGATGAACCTCATGTCGTTTACAGCCCATTTCCAGAATCAAGCGGTGAATCTCAGGAAGCTTCTCATAAGTCCGGTAATTGATCATCGATTCTGCGGAGATGAACATCCCTTCCTCACTCAAGCGACGGGTATTCTCCACCATCTTGTCATACATTCTGTAGGCAACCTCAGGTTTCACCGGATGCCCACTGCGTGCAAAGCCTACCTCATGGAAGTCCCGCTCGCTCGTATAATTGAACGAGATATGCATGACATCCAGATAAGGCAACAGTTTCTCATAACGATCATAATCAAGTGTCAAATTGGAATTGATCTGAGAACGAATGCCTCGCGATCTGGCATATTTCAATAGTGGAACAATCAATTCGTCGACCGTCTGCTTTCGGAATGTAGGCTCCCCGCCCGTAATGCTAATCGTCTGCAGGTTCTCGACCTCATCAAGCGCTCTTAGCATCTTATCGAGTGGAATATGCTCTGGCTCCTTCATTACTAGGCTGTCGCCTACTGCACAATGCTCACAACGCATATTGCAAAGGTTGGTAACAGTCATCTCAACGCTGGTCAGCACATGCCGGCCGTACTCATTAAGCGACAGAATCGGGTCCCACGGATCATAGCTCGGGTTAATTTGCCGGACCGTTTCGTTGTTCGTACTCATTATTTTCATATTATACTCACCTTATTTATTTATAACTTTTTTTGTACCATCTACTCCGGTAATAACGACGGATAGACGGCTTGACAGATCGATATCGTATGGAGCCTTCAAATCAACTCCGTCAGGATCAGTCAGTACCCTGACCACAGGTCTGTGTGGAATATCTTTGTGAATGTTGGCGACAACAGCCTGCTCGCCAGTACTCAAACCGACGGTCATACCAACTGGATAAATGGCGACATGATCTCTAAACAGCTCTAACTTCGACTTCTCATACCATTCTCCGCAGCCCGCATAGAGCACCTCCACCGCCTGATGCGGCAGCATCGCCGGGCGATATACCCGGTGTGTAGTCATCGCATCGAACGCGTCCGTAATCGCAATCCAGCGAGCGAACTCATGAATTTCGTCACCCTTCAGGCCTCGCGGATAACCGCTGCCGTTGATTCTCTCATGATGCTGATAAGCACAGTGGGCAGCCTTGAGCGGAATCCCCGGCTCATCTTTTAATAGCTTGAAGCCGATCTCAGTATGCTTCTTAATCTGTGCGAACTCCTCGTCAGTCAGTTGCGACGGCTTATTCAGAATATCCGGTGGCACCTTCGTCTTCCCGATATCATGTAGCATGGCTCCAAGACCGAGCAGTGTCAGATCCTCTTTACTGTAACCGTAGACCTGACCTAGCAACAAAGTATAAATGCATACATTCAAGGAATGACGATACAGATAATGATCCATACTATCGATATTCATCATCATTATCATCACGTTTTCCCTGGAGCTGAGATCATCGATAATCGACTCGACCAGGCCGGAGAAGGTCTTACCCAGATAAGGATAGACTACCCCTTTCATCGATGGCTCCATCAGTTTCTTGAAATTGACCCTTAACTCATTCAGCGCGCGGCGGCGTGTAGTTTCTTCGATCATTTCGCTGACCTGGATATCATCCGTACGATGATCAGCAATATAGATATAATCGAGGCCGTGGTGACGCATGCTGCGAATGATAGCATCATTTATTTCTACATTTTCCGATAAGAGAACGATACCGTCCTCATTATAAATTTTCTTCCCTAACTTCATTCCTGGCCTTAGAGAATCTATTGCTATTAACCGCAATTAAACCACTTCCGTCTCGTTATAAATCGCTTTATCTAAATTTGCTTCCATCTGGTAAGGAAGCAACTATCTACAGCCCCTGCCGCCTGTAATTCTAATCTGAGCAGATCACGTATAAATAAAGGAAGCATATATTTCAGCTCACTCCCATTCTGCAACCGCTCATAGCCTACTCCGAAAGTAAACATATCAAGCGTGCCGACCTTATACGTCATTTCCGGCTCCAGAGGAGCCCCTGCGATACTTGCCCGAACAATCCGTCGATATGGCTCTGCCTGCGGGTCATACACAACTTCCATGCCATCCAGGCAAATTCCGCCTAGAACCTTGCCTCGGAATCCATAACCGAATATAGGCTTATCCATCATTTCCGGAAGCAACGATTGCTCCAGGGTGTATAGAATGTCCTCGCCTTTTAAGTTCATGGTACATGGATTAATCGGGGAAGGACAGCGTTCATGGAGCATGCCTTCACTAATATCTCCAGCAGGAAGCTCACTCAGCAATTGGCCACTATTGATGATCGATAGATCGCTCTCCGTGAACCTTCGGACTGCCTGGGCCAACAAATTACCGAATGGAGATTCATTGGTATACGAAATCGGCAGCTTCCGATCCGTCCGCGTAACCGTCCGGTCCAGACGAACCTTGGCCTTCTTACGATTACTGTCAATGGAGTGCAGCACGATTTCACTCTCCACCCCAGACTCCACCTGAAGTACCTTACCATCGTAAATTTCAGGCTTACCGCTCACACGATTTTTGCGGAATTTAATTTTCCCTAGATAATTGCCAAATTTCCCGGCAGCCGTTATTGCTGTCTTCCCAATGATCTGCGGTTCCTCCAGCAAATGATGCGTATGTCCACCTATGATAAGATCGATATCCGGGATCGTCTCGGCCAACTGTCTGTCAAGCTTTATCCCTAGATGGGACATAACCACGATCAGATCCACCTGCGAACGTAGCTGCTCTACATCATATTGGATCGTCTCTATCGGGTCAAGAGCATTCCATCCCAATAAACGGTAAAAATCAGAAAATGCCGCCGTCGCGCCAATCAATCCGATTGTGAAGGGACCGCGCCGTACAATATGATGTTTTCTCATCCACCCAGGAGGCTGGCCTGTTCTTTGCTCAACAATATTGTTGCAAATGACGGGACAGCGCAGACTCGCATAAGTCTCCTCTAGAAGTTCCGGAGTGAAGGTTAGGCCCTCATTATTCCCGATCGTAATCGCATCGTATCCGGTTAAATTAATGATATCGACGTTGGCCTGACCCATTGTGCCCTCCGTCTCCGGTGCGGCTCGGTCCATATGGTCACCTATATCAAGGAGTAGCATTTCACTCTTTGGCTCGGACCGCAAATCATCGATCATCGCGGCGATTCTGCCCATGGTACCGAAATGGCTGTGCAAGTCATTCGTATATGCAATCGTTAATGTAATTTCGTCCTTATCCGGCACATGAAAGCCCCCTTGTAGTTTAATTATTCATTAGACCTACAAAAAATGAAGATAAATCTAATTATATACCTTGAAAACGCCCACTGTCTTCTTATATATGATATATTATAGGGATTTAAACTCAAATACCGAGGTGAATAGACATGAAAATATCCATTTTCCTCTTTGCAGGATTGGCCGAGCGACTTGGGACATCGCGGATCACCTTCGATTACAGCGAATCTCCTTTAACACCTGAGCGTCTGAAGCACCTTCTGAGCGATGCTTATCCTGATGCAGCCCCGCTTCTATCCGCTGCGTTGGTAGCCGTCAATCAGGAATATGCGGTAGCCGATTATCCGATCCAAGAGACGGATGAGATCGCTTTAATTCCACCTGTATCTGGAGGCTGATGCACAAGCATCGGCCTTTTCACTACCCTGTGACTGTAAGTCTACGACTCCATAATTCTTGAGTCACAATGCTCTGCTAATTAATAGCGAAAAGAACTATGATACCGTTGTCAACCCATTTATTTCCTGATATGATTAACTTAGAGTAGGTTTTCAAAAGCGGTCCTTTGGAACGATCTCTTAAAAGCAGAAGATTGAGGTGTCATCTTTCTTGAAAGTACATATCATGGATCTTAACCCTGGAGACAAGCTTCAGTCCGAC
>DASYFA010000238.1:0-10257 GCA_036498705.1 Paenibacillus sp. | reverse complement strand
CCATCTTTAGTAGAGAGACTAGTGAACATCGACGGGATTGAGGACATCGGCCTTACGACTAATGGATTGTTGTTGAAGCGATATGCGGGGCAGCTGTTTGCTGCCGGATTGCGCCGGGTCAATGTCAGCCTGGATGCGCTTGATCCACATCTGTTCGGTCATATTAATGGTCGGGGCATTGAGTCCTCACGCATATTGGACAATATAGAACATGCAAGACGAATCGGACTGCAAGTCAAAGTCAATATGGTGGTGGAGAAGGGCCTGAATGAGCAAGAGATTCTGCCTATGGCGGCCTATTTCAAAGAACGTGGTATCAAGCTATGCTTCATCGAATTTATGGATGTTGGCAATGACAACGGCTGGAGCTTGAAACGGGTCGTTACCAAACGAGAGATTTTGGAGACACTCTCTTCCCGGTACGAGCTTGAGCCGTTAGAAGGCAATTATTTCGGCGAAGTGGCGAAGCGCTATAGGTATAAGGATGGATCGGCAGAGGTTGGCTTTATTACCTCGGTGTCGGAGTCATTCTGTTCCACATGCACCCGTGCTCGGCTCTCCTCTGAAGGGAAAATATATACTTGTCTGTTCGCATCAGAAGGTTTTGATCTGCGTCACATGTTGCGCAGCGGAGCAACCAAGCAACAATTACTCGATGCTATACTTGGCGTTTGGGAAGCCCGGCACGACCGCTATTCCGATGAGCGTACCGAACAGACGGCGAGCGTGCGCAAGAAGATAAATATGTCCTATATCGGTGGATAATCGTAAAATAAAAAAGAGCAATCTCCGCAGCATTAATCAATGAGCGGCGGATTGCTCTTTTTTGATGTACAGGGAATTGTAAGATTTTGCATTCGACATTAGTGATATACTAACACCATTGTCTTACAAATCGACTATATATTTTAATGCGAAGGGTGTGTGCTCATGTCAAACCGTAAATGGTCGCTCGGGCTGATCGTCCTTGTTGTCGTTTTCGGCTACATCCTGATCCAATTTTTCTCTTCTACGATGAAAATAAATGATCTGGTACGGCGAATGGGCCCGGATAAGACGGAGGAATCCTCGGTCAAATATGTTGTACTGATATCTCAGGAGCTGGACAATGCATTCTGGCGGGAAATGGAGAAGGGCGCCAGAAATGAAGCGGAGAAGCTGGGGATGAAGCTTGTCTACATGGGACCGATACGGAGCAATAGGACAGAACAAATTAGGTTGCTGGAGAAATCCATTGCTATGAAGCCGGATGCGATTATGGTCCAGGGCATTGCCGATCCGGGCTATGAACAGCTGATCAATAAGGCGGTAGATCAAGGAATACCCGTCATTACGGTGGATGCGGATGAACCGTCGAGTCGGAGGCTGGCTTATGTTGGCACGGATAATCGCGCTGCCGGCAGACAGATGGGTGAATTGGTGCTGAAGGATCATGCAGGCAATGGCAAAATTGGGGTTATCATCGGCAGTGAGCTGTCGGATAATCAGCGCTTGAGGCTCGAGGGGTTCCGATCTGTCATCACTTCAGTTCCGGGCATGGAAATTGTGGACATTCGCGCATCGAATATCTCACATATTGGCGCGGCCAAGCAGACGAGAGACATGCTGAACCAATATAAGGAGATTGAGACGATTGTCGGATTCAGCTCCCTGGATGCCGGAGGTATTCTTGAAGGAGTAAAAGCGATGGGCAAGCAGGGGGTACGGGTGTATGGATTTGATAATCTAGAAATCACACGTCAAGGCATCGCCCAGGGTGAGATTATCGCTTCTATCGTCCAGCAGCCACAGGAGATCGGATCCAAGTCGATCGATTTGCTCAGCGGTCTATTTAAGGGAGACAAGCTTACCGGACAGTATTTCATTCCGACTTATGTTCTGGATCAAGCACAAATGCAGGGCGGAGGAATCAGCCCATGAATATGCGCAAAATGCTGTTTATCGTCATTCCGGCGTTGTTTATTCTAAATAATGCGGTATCTTTCTTTATCTTTCAGAGCGGGCGCACGGTACAACTCAGCTATAATATGATGCTGGACCGGGTATTACTATACAAGCAAATAGATGAGCAGACACGGAAAAATCTGAGTGCGATTAATGTATTTCTTATGGATCGTAGTGATAGTAGCCTTGAGCAGTATAAGGAGAAGAATGAGGATCTGAAGCAGTTACAGCTTGACCTATCAGGACAAGAAGGAATTGAATCAGACGGGATGAATATCCGCGGTTTCCGCCACTTACTGTCGACCTTCATCTCCCAAGAACAGAGCATCCTCAATTCTGTCGAGAGCCCGGCTCCCCTTGCTTATGCCACGGCTTATGCGGAGGCCGAGACGACCGCGGAGTTCATCCGGGAAGAAGCCTACCATCTCATTGACTTAGAGTTAAGTTATTATCAGCCGTTTTACAAGAAGATTCTTGTTCAGACCGAAGTGATGAATCATTGGGGGATTGCAGTCTTTGTTCTGAATACAGTTATTAGCGTCATGCTGGCTTATTGGATATCGTTGCGGATTACGAGGCCGATCCAGGAACTGGTGGAGACGGCAGAGCAAATTTCCGAAGGAAATCTGCAGGTGAGCCCTCCTTCAATCAGTGCCCATAATGAATTTAGCGTACTATCCGAGGCATTTGGACAAATGCAGAATAATCTCCAGCTGCTGATTGAGAAAGAGAAGGAAGGGCTGGAGAAAGATCGGCTTGTGAAGGAGCTGGAGTTGGAAGTACTGCAGAATCAGATTAATCCGCATTTTCTGTTCAATTCATTGAACGTGTTGTCCAAGCTTGCTCTACTGGAAGGAGCGGAGCAGACGAGCGATCTAACTGTCTCTATGTCCAATCTGCTTCGTTACAATCTGCGGAAGTTAGACCGTCCTGTGACGTTAAGGGAAGAGGTGGAGCATGCCAAGGAATACTTCCTTATTCAGCAGGCCCGCTTCCGGGATCGCATTCGCTTCGAGACGGAGATCGATGAGGCAGGTCTTGCTGTATTGGTACCTGTGCTGACTCTGCAGCCTATTCTTGAGAATGGGTTTGTACACGGTATCGAAGGTATGGAAGAGGGAGCCGTGGTCAAGCTAACGATCTCATGTGAACCCGGCGAGACTAGAGTGGCAATCTCTGATAACGGGGCCGGCATGAGTAAGGAGGTCCGCGTTTCGCTGCTGAATTTTGATTCGAATCGGTCTGAAGCGCGGGAGTTTCCCGAGAAGGGGCATTCCACAGGCCTTGGCACCCGTAACGTATTCAAACGCCTGGAGTTATTTTATAACAAGAAAGATATGATCGATATTAAGAGCGAGCCGGGAAAAGGAACGACAGTGATCATCCGAATTCCTTTAACAGGAAAGGAGGAGAAGCATGTATCGCCTACTGATAACAGATGATGAAGCTTTGGAGCGGGAGGGTATTGAATGGATTGCCACCCGGATGATGCCAGACACCTTCGAGATTGCTCATGCGGAGAATGGGAGGATGGCGATTCAGAAGGCGGCTGAGTTCCATCCTCATATTGTAATGATGGATGTAAGAATGCCGGGTATTCAAGGGCTTGATGCCCTGAAGGAGATTAAAGCGCAGAATCCCGATGTTAAAATGGTAATGATCACCGCTTATGAATATTTCGAGTACGCGAAGCAGGCGATATCCCTGGGGGTCCGAGAGTATTTGGTAAAGCCGGCGAAGAGGGCAGAAGTAGCAGCCGTATTGGAACGGCTTGTTCAGGAGATTGAAGTGGAGCGAAATAAACGGAATGAACAGCTGGCAGTAAGAGACAAGTTCTATCAGCTACTGCCTCTCGCCGAGACAGAAATTGCACTTCATTTGATGGCGGATCAGGTGAATGAGACTGAGGTGGAACAACTGGCCGATATTCTAGGGCTGTCTATCAATAGAGGCTGCGCACTGGTACTTGCTTTTCCTGAACTTGGTGATGAGAAGAAGCGGGTGTATGAAGAAGTCAAAAATTTGGCGCATGAATTGATAAAAGGACCCTTTACAGTCATTGTTAGCTCGATGGTGTATCATCATATGTCCATTTTTCTACTTGGAAATTTGCAAGTGGGCAAGACTTCAATACAAGAAGAGTCGGCGCTTCTGGCCGATAAGCTGACTGAGAGGCTTCGTCAACAGTGCGGTACGATGATATCGACTGGCATTGGTTCAGTACAATCGGGCACACAAGGTATCAAGCGATCGTATTATGAAGCTGTATTTGCATCCAAATACGACAAATGGGGAGATATCAATCGCTTCGAGGATTTGAATATCGCCGAGACGGAAGTCTCCGGCAGGATTGAAGACAAGCTATTCTCTTCTATTCGTTCAGATGGGGAGAGCTCCTATGTAGACTTGGCCATCCGGCAAATTCGCGAGGAGCGGGAACAGAGCACGCACAATATGTTGGAGAAGGCCGTTGCATATATACACAGTAAATTCCAGGAAGATCTCTCGCTTGAAGATGCAGCAGAGCATGTTCATCTCAATCCTTACTATTTCAGCAAATTGTTCAAGCAGCAGACCGGAGAGACTTTTATCGACTACGTTACGAGACTTCGCATCGATAAAGCGAAGGAGATGATCAAAGATAGCGGGCTCAGCCTGAAGGAGGTATGTTATTCCGTCGGATATAAGGATCCCAACTATTTCAGCAGAGTGTTCAAGAAGGTTACAGGAGTAACTCCGTCGGAGTATAGGCTGCAGCTTCAATAGATGACAAGTCCATGTGTCTTTAGCGTGGACTTTTTTGTTATGAGAGACAAATTTGTGCTAGCTCATGTCCCTTGGGCGGAACAGTGATGGATGGGGGATTAATTTTATGCTGGCATTGCACAATTTAGTGAAGGGATTCGAACGTAACCCCGAATAGTCCCCGTGTTACAATGATTCTGGATTTCAAAGAGGTATGTGAAATCAAGAGGAAGTTTAACATAGAAGGGACGTCAGATGATGAACTCAAGTATACCGGAACAAGGCGATCGAGTTAGTATGAAATTCGTGACCTTGGTGTCTATAGTCGCCGCTCTGGGCGGGTTATTATTTGGTTTTGATACAGCTGTAGTATCTGGTGCGATTGGTTTCATGCAGCAGCATTTCGACCTGAATGAGTTCCAGGTAGGCTGGGCTGTCTCCAGCTTGATTATCGGTTGTATTGCCGGAGCCCTGTCCTCCGGAGTGTTGAGTGAGAAATATGGCCGCAAGAGAGTATTGATAGCGGCGGCGATCCTGTTCATTATTGGGTCCGTCTTCTCGGCGGTACCAAATACGTTCAGCGAGTTCATTATCGCTCGTATGATTGGCGGGATTGGAATCGGGATTACATCTACCGTATGTCCCTTGTACAATGCGGAGATTGCCCCGGCCAAATATCGCGGCCGTCTCGTAGCATTGAATCAGCTGGCAACGGTTACAGGAATATCCTTAGTATATTTTATCAACTTATGGATTGCTGGCTTGGGGGATGAAGCTTGGGACATCTCGACTGCTTGGCGTTGGATGTTTGCCTTCGGCATTATTCCAGGGTTGTTATTTCTAGTTCTACTGTTCTTCGTACCTGAGAGTCCAAGATGGCTAATCAAGCAGGACCGGGCAGCGGAATCCCTCCCGATTCTGGTCAAGATTCACGGGGAGACGCTGGCGAAGCAGGAAGTGCTGGATATTAAGGAATCGTTCAAGGTAGAGAATGGTTCGATCCGCCAGTTGTTTAGTCCAACCCTAAGGCTGGCTCTGATTGTTGGCGTCGGACTAGCAGTACTCCAGCAAGTGACTGGGATCAATGCGGTGCTGTATTATGCGCCGGAAATTTTCAAGCAGACGGGTGCAGGTACCGATGCAGCCCTAATTCAGACGATCTTCGTCGGAGTCATTAATCTTCTGTTTACCATTCTAGCAATTTGGCTGATCGATAAAGTTGGCCGCAAAATGCTGCTACTGATTGGATCTTCAGCGATGTTGATCTGTCTAATTGTCATAGGCGCCGCATTCCAGACGGGCCATACTTCGGGCCCGCTGGTGCTGATCTTCATTCTGATCTATGTAGCCGCGTTTGCCTTATCCCTTGGGCCGGTGGTATGGGTAGTCATCTCCGAGATCTTCCCGAACCGTATTCGCGGAAAGGCAACGGCGATTGCGTCGATGGCTCTATGGACTGCTGATTATGTCGTATCTCAGACCTTCCCACCGATGCTTGCCTCTGCAGGCCCGGCGCTGACCTTCTGGATATTCGGTTTTATGTCCCTTATCACCGTAGTATTTACTTGGCGTAAGGTTCCTGAGACCAAGGGCAAATCGCTGGAGGAAATCGAATCGCTGTGGGCTGTTAAATAACATATTGTAAAACATACGAAGGGCTTTCCGTAATGGAAAGCCCTTCGTTGTATCAAGAGAGATTCAAAACTGCAAAAATGCATCTTTTTGGCATGAAATCTTCTCTTTTTATGAAAAGCCTGCACATTTGCAGGCTTTTTCGTCTATATCCTTGGAATTGTGCTGATAACAGAAGAAAAACCTGCATAAATGCAGGTTTTTCTATATTAAAGGGGGAAGTATTGCTAAAAAACTGTAATTTTGCAGGAATTTCCGCCGTCGGCACCCCGAGTCTAGCATTCCATGCGGATACGACGGATCCTTTTAACTCTATCGGTATATTATTGAGCTGCTACTGTATTGTTCTCAGGAGTAACAATGATTACATCTGCGTTCGTAATACCTGGGAAGGACTTGGTCATGATTGGCGAGTGGTAAACAACGACCTTCATGCCGTCTTTCAATTCAGTGTCTGCGCCAGGTACTGGAAGTACAACGGTCTTGTCGGAGATGTTAAGAATGATGTCATTCTCTGTTTTGTCGTCAGAGCCAACATTGAGATAGACGCGACCTTCGCCTGCACGTTCCGAATTTGCGATGGTTCCCTCTGCTTTGACCGCTTGAGTGGCTTTCACGACGATCTTGTCAGCGTGGGTTTGACCAGGGTAGCTCATCGCCATTACGTTGCCGTAGAAGGCATCGATGTAACTAGCTTCCTTCAATGCATCTGCAGTCAATACAGCACCGTTCTCATCGACGATTACCGTATCTTTATCCACATGAAGCATCACATAGTTGGTGCCGCCGCCAAACTCCATCGGGTTGCCAATTACGGTGATGGCTCCAGTCTTATCATTAACATTCGTAATGACTCCACTAGTTCCTGGAGTGAGGTCAGCGATTTCTTCTGTATTTACAACTACATAGTTGGTGGTTGACTGTGCAGGCAGGCTCATCGCTACGGCAGGGCCATAGAATGCTTCTACATTCATACCAGCCTTGATATCACCAGCTTCGATAGCTTTGTGATTCTGATCGAGGATGGTTACTTTAGGATCAAGATGGAGGATGATTTCATCATTATATCCGCCATATAGGTCAGTTCCCTTTACGAAGATGCTGCCGTCTTCTTTCACTTCAGAGACAGTACCTTGAATAGCGCTGAAGTCATGGTCTTGAACGACCAGCGTTAAGGCAGTTCCGCGGGCTGGAAGGCTCTTGGTAATGTTCGGTCCGTAGAAAGCTTTAACCACCTTCTGGTCATCGATAATCGACTTCAGGGCAACAGTTTTGCCTGTAGAATCGATGATTTTAGTATCCTTGGTGATGGAGAGAATGATCTCGCTTTGGTCGTTTGCAGCCAGACCGCGGCCAGTAACAGTAATGAATTTGCCTGTATTATCATTAACGGAATCGGTAATCTTACCCATTGTTCCAGGTACAACCTTGGCTTGAGTGACAGCAACTCCATTAACTGGTGCTACTACTCCTTGTTGTGCAAAAGCAGCTGTAGGTATAGCGGCCATAGCCAGAATCGTTGCGGTTGCTAAAACTTTGAATGGTTTGTTCATTGTAATTCCTCCTAGTTCTATGTGTAGGTCAGTACTTACGGCTTGATAAATTGCTAATATGGCATGTCCTTGCATGTTGTTTTCGTACTTATAGACGGAGGCCCTTGAGAAATGTTGCACTTAGAGAGAAAATTTTCATGAGCTGATGTAGAGATATCGTCTTGTGGGCTGTTTTACTACGATCCTACGTGTGGTACTCTGAATCATAGGATAGCTGCCTTAAAGACGGCTGGATGACAAAAGGAGGCATCATACATGGCATCAAATCAAACGCTCGGATCAGCGTTCAACAAGACTACATATCGGCTTTTAGGACATGGACCAAGAAATATCGGAATGCTTCAGGCCGCATTTCATAATATGGATGAGTATACGGACAGCGATATGTATGGTAAAGGGACGCTCATTGAAAAATTCCAGATGAAAATGGCCGAATATTTGGGCAAAGAGAGTGCTGTGTTCTTCCCTAGCGGGACGATGGCGCAGCAAATCGCACTGCGGATCTGGTGTGACAGGAAGGAGCTGCGTAAGGTAGCTTATCATCCACTCTGCCATCTGGAAATTCATGAGGAAGACGGTCTCAAGGAGCTGCATGGAATTGAACCGATCCTGTTGGCGGATCGTAGCCGTCTGATTACTTTGGATGATGTGAAAAATATGAACGAGAACATCTCCTGTCTGCTCCTGGAATTGCCACAACGGGAAATCGGCGGACAACTGCCGGATTATGCGGAGCTTGAGGCGATTTCATCTTACTGTCGTGAGCAAGGTATTAAGCTGCATCTTGATGGTGCTAGATTGTTTGAAATCGTACCGTACTATGGGAAGACGGCCGCTGAGATTTGCGCCTTGTTCGATAGTGTATATGTTTCTTTCTATAAAGGGCTTGGAGGTGTGGCTGGAGCCATTCTGGCCGGGGATTTGGATTTCACAGAGGAGTCGAAGCCATGGAAAAGACGGCATGGCGGCGATTTGATTAGTTTATATCCTTATATAATAAGTTCGGATTACTATTTCGAGCAACGAATCGGTAAAATGGCTCAGTATTATGAGGGGGCCAGACGCTTGGCCGAAATGTTCAACCGCTGTTCGAAAGCTACGACCTTGCCGGAAGTACCTGTCTCAAATATGTTCCATCTTCATTTTGCAGCGTCTCAAGAGCAAGTGGAGCAAGCTCTGATTGAGCTGTATGAGGAGACAGGGATCGGCATAACTTCGTATCTTCGAATGGTCGAAGAAAACTCATGCTACACGGAGATCAGCGTCGGGGATAAATATGCGGAGCTGTCGCCCGAACAAATCGAGTTAGTGTTCACACTGTTGGATCAGAAGTTAAGTTCACTGAATTAATGCATAGTTCTAATTGACTATGACTGAGCAAGCCCACGGCCATGATTAAACTCATTGGCTGTGGGCTTTTTGTCGTTATTTCCACAATCTTCTGAACTATACCATAGGCTGAAGTCAAAATTGTCCGTTAATAGGTAAAAATCTAACCTGTATCAAGCCGGATCAGTGACTATGATGAACTACAGTAATTAAAAAAAGAGCTGCACCATGAAAGGGGAAAACTTATATTGAAAGCGCTTTATAAAAGAGTGTCAATGGTGTTGATTGTCGGAATGATGCTTCAGGCGCTGGTTCCTGTTCAGTACCTCGTAGCTAAGGTGTCGGCGGATGATGGGATAGAGTCCAATCTCATTCCAAATGGCGGTTTTGAAGTTGTGGTTCCGACAACGGATAGTTCCTGGATTGGCGGAATGAAACCGGAAGGATGGGGCGCTTGGTTAGCCCTCCAGAAGGCTGAGGTGTCTGTTACGGATGCGGTTTACCATTCGGGAGCTTACTCTGTACAGATCAAGCAAAAAGCTGGTGATAGAACAGGACTTTCTATCAATGTACCTGTCTCAGTAGGAGCCAACTACAGGCTAAGTGCCTGGATTAAGACTGAGGATGTTGTATCTAGCGGCGGGGCTTTTGTCAGAACCAATTTCTACAAGAGTGTCGGTGGTATGGACGGTGGCGCTAAGGATGACAAGGTCGGAGATGGACCGGTAACGAATAAAATGGCGGGAACGAATGATTGGACCCTGTTGGAGACGATCTTATCGGTTCCAGCTGAAGCGAAGTATGTAAGATTGGAACCATTCTTCGAGACAGGCTCGGGGACTGTATGGTTTGATGACGTGAACCTTGAACCCTGGGGAGGGATAACGGGATTGGACTTGCAACCAAAGTCAGTTTCTCTGCGCAAAGGAGATAGTACTGTGTTAACGCCGGTTATTACGCCACAGGATGCGGAAGCGCAGACGCTTATTTGGAGATCCTCCGACCCGATTGTGGCCAGCGTGGACGACGGGGTGGTTACGGCGAATGAACATGG
>DASYFA010000237.1:0-16965 GCA_036498705.1 Paenibacillus sp. | reverse complement strand
CACTTCCATGGTTGCAGTTGCGCTAATTTGGGGCTGGCTGCTTAACCAGAATGGGGTAATAAACTATGTACTGTCCAATGTAGGCTTAATGAAAGAGCGAATTACCTGGCTGTCCAACAAAGATACAGCACTGTGGACATTGATGTTCATTACGATGTGGAAGGGCCTCGGCTACTATATGATGATTTACTTAGCCGGATTGCAATCCATTCCGAAGGATCTGACAGAGGCTGCGATGATTGATGGCGCGAGCCGGTGGCAGACGATTCGTAAGATTACAATTCCGCTGTTGAAGCCGTATGTCTTTTTCTGCACGCTTATTTCACTAATGGCGGCAATCCGTGTGTTTGATGAAGTGTTCATCCTGACGATGGGTGGGCCAGGGGATGCTACCTTAACATCGAGCTTGTATATTTATCAGCAAGGCTTCCAACAATTTAATTTTGGCTACTCCTCGGCACTTGGTTTAATTGTCAGCGTCATCATTGCCGCGCTTAGTATCGTCATCTTCAGATTCAACCGGAAGGGCGGTGTCAATCCATATTAATGGATGCATGATATGAGAAGAAAACCACTTCGACTAGTGAAATCATTATTGTTGTATGGAACTTTGATTTTATTTGCCATTTTTATGATGGGACCGTTCCTATGGATCCTCAGTGTGTCGCTTATGCCCGGCAAGAATGTTTTCAGCTTTCCGCCGGCGATTTTCCCGACTTTTATCGACTTTGATAATTACGTCCAAGTGTGGAACTACATGGACTTTCCAAGATATTTAACGAATACCCTAATCATTGCGCTGATGGGCGTTGTAATGAACATCTTCTTTTCTTGTCTTACAGCTTATCCGCTTGCCGTATTCCGTTTCAAAGGCCGGGATCTAATCTTTACACTACTGGTAGCTACGATGATTATTCCAGCTGCGGCCGGGATGGTCGTCAACTATTTGACAGTGAGGGCGCTTGGACTAATGGGTGGGTACATTGCAGTCGTGCTTCCTTCGGCGATTACCGTGTTCAACGTATTCCTAATGAGACAGGCGTTTATGGGTATGCCACATGAGCTACGCGATTCCGGCAAAGTGGACGGTGCCAGTGAATTTCGCATTTGGTTGCAATTGTCGCTGCCGATTGTGAAACCAGCGATTGCCGTTATCGGGCTATTGGAGTTCCAGGGAATGTGGAACAGCTTCCTCTGGCCGATGATTGTGCTTAATGATACGAAGCAGTATCCGATCGCGTCCGCACTCAGCTTTTTGAATGGCCAATTCGCCTACAATTTTGGCTGGATTGCCGCCGGAACCGTCATTTCGGTTATACCGATTATCATCGTGTTCCTGTTCACCCAGAAATATTATATGGAAGGTGTATCCGGAGCAGTTAAAGGATAGGAGGACGCTACTCACATGAGAAAAATTATATATATTCCGCTGGACGAACGTCCGTGCAATTACGACTTTCCGGCGTTTCTTGCCGCGGGAACGGATTATCATGTCGTACGTCCGGATTTGAGCATCATGGGGCTTAAGAAGCGCCCCGGAGACATCGAACAGCTATGGGCCTGGCTATTCGAGCAGGCGCAAGATGCAGACGGAGCGATTGTGGCCCTGGACACATTGCTATACGGAGGAATTATCCCCTCGCGTCTGCATGGGCTGACGGAGGAACAATGCGGGGAGCAATTGGAGAGGCTCCGTCAATTGAAGCGGATCAATCCGGCCTTGCACGTATTTGCTTATCAACTCATTATGCGTTGCCCGCGGTATTCCAGCAGTGATGAAGAACCGGATTATTACGAGGATTGGGGCAGGGAGATTTTCCGGCGGGGGTATATCCGTCACCGGTTGGAACTGGGTATCGCGACGGAGGAAGAACAGAGTGAATTGCAGCAGATTGAGGCGGCTTTGCCAGAATCCATATGGCATGACTACACGAAGCGCCGGTCTGTCAATTTGGCAGCGAACAAGAGAGCGATCGAACTGGTGCAGGACGGAGCTGTCGACTTCATGATCATTCCGCAGGACGACTCGGCTCCTTATGGTCTGACTGCGGTGGATCAGCAGCACGTTCGCGAGCATGTCAAGAAGTGTCAGCAGCAGCTATCTGTCTATATGTATCCTGGGGCCGACGAAGTGGGATGTACACTGCTTGCCCGCATGATCAATCATTTTGAGCGTCGCAAGCCTCGGGTGCATGTCCATTTTGCCAGTGTGCAAGGGCCGTTAGTGATACCTCTATATGAGGACCGGGTACTATATGAATCGGTGAAATATCAGATTATGGCGGCTGGGGGCTTAATGTCGCCTTCCTTGGCAGAAGCCGATATGGCCCTATGCATTAATACACCGGGCGAGAGCATGATGGAGTCGAATGATCAAGGACAGCCTTATTTGGGGTATCAAGTATACCGGAATCTCGTTGAACTGATAGAGATGGCCGATGATATTGTTCATCGACTCGGCAAGCCCTGTGTTATAGCGGATGTTGCTTATGCTAACGGAGCAGATCTTGAATTGCTGCAGCTGCTTCGCGATAAGAAGCTGTTGTTCGAACTGGCTGGTTATGCAGGCTGGAATACAAGTGGTAATACGCTCGGAACCTGTATTGCGCAAGGCATGATCTATGCCGTATATGGCAATACGCAGCAGCATCGTGATTTCCTGTCACTGCGATATGTGGAAGATGGAGGCTATTGTGCTTCCGTGCGTAGGGATGTAAGTGATCGGGTGTTGCCTGGTATGGGATACAATTATTTCTCTATCGACGGTCAACGGGGACAAATTGCTGAACGTGTCAGAGCTGAATTGACTCGGTTCATTGAGAAGCATTTGAATGACCCAGAGAATAATTATGAGATCGTGATCGACGATTGCTATATGCCTTGGAGCCGGATGTTTGAGGTCGGATTGAAGACGCATGTCCGTGATACAAAGCAAGAGAACGATAAAGTACGACAAGGGTTCGAACTTCGCTAATGCTGCGAGGATCTACACATTTGCAAATAACAGAAGAGGCGCAAGAACAGCTCAAGTTGTGCTGGACGCGCCGGAGAAGGAGCCAGCGAGAGATGGATAACGAGCGAATGACAGACGTCGTCGTCCTTGGCGGCGGGTTGGGCGGATGCATGGCCGCTTTGGCTGCAGCCAAAATGGGCGTGCGTGTGATCATGACAGAGGAGACGGATTGGCTCGGCGGTCAGCTGACAAGTCAGGCGGTTCCGCCGGATGAACATCAATGGATTGAGGAATTCGGCTGCACAGAGACGTACCGCGAGTTCCGAGACCGGGTGCGTGCTTATTATCAAGAGAATTATCCGATGACGGAAGAAGCAAAGAATAATGAGCTTCTTAATCCCGGCAACGGTTGGGTGAGCCGCTTATGCCATGAGCCTAAGGTGGCGCTACGCGTCATCGAGGATATGCTGGCCCCGTATGTGAACAGCGGTCGTATCACGGTATTGTATCATTTCAGACCAACTGCAGCCTCAATGAACGGAGATCTGATAGAGAGTGTGACTGCTAGTCACATAAGCACAGGTGAAGAGGTCGTGCTAAGGGGAGCCTATTTCCTCGATGCTACGGAATGCGGAGACGTGCTTCCATTAGCGGGGGTTGAATACGTAACAGGCGCGGAGTCCAAGCATGATACGGGCGAACCGCATGCGCTGGAAGAGGCGAATCCGCTTGATATGCAATCGATCACCCATGTGTTTGCACTCGATTATGTAGAGGATGGCGATTTCACGATTGAGAAGCCTGAGCAATATGATTTCTGGCGCCAGTTCGTGCCGAAGCATACGAATATTCCACTGTTAAGCTGGTATGCAAACGATACGGACGACGCGGAGAAAATGAAGGAGTTTGCCCTATTTCCAGGCGGTACGGACGCTTCCGGGCGGGAGCTTCTGTCGCTGTGGACGTATCGCCGTATCATCGACCCGGCTTTATTTGAGCCTGGGCTATATGAAAGTGACATTACCTTGATCAATTGGCCACAGAACGATTATTTTCTGGGTTCAATTATTGACGTTACTGAAGCAGAACGGCAGGAGCATCTGGCGAACGCCAGACAGTTAAGTCTCTCGCTGGTCTACTGGCTTCAGACTGAGACGCCTCGCCCGGACGGGGGGAGTGGTTATCCGGGCATCCGGCTGCGCACGGATGTACTGGGTACGGAGGACGGACTGGCGAAATATCCGTATATCCGTGAGTCGCGGCGAATCAAAGCAATGTATACCATCAAAGAGCAGGATGTTAGTAAGGAAGTCCGCGGGGAACAAGGGATTTGTCGTTATGACGATAGTGTCGGCGTAGGCAGCTATCATCTGGATGTTCATCTGACGACTGTCACGAACCGGACGTTCTATATTCCGAACTATCCGTACGAGATTCCGCTCGGGGCGCTGCTGCCGGTCCGGGTCAAGAATTTACTTCCCGCCTGCAAAAATATCGGCACCACTCAAATTACGAACGGATGCTACCGCCTTCACCCGACAGAATGGAATATTGGGGAGTCGGTCGGTTATTTAGCAGCCTATGCGCTACAGAACCAAGTGACGCCGCATGAAGTGCGCGCTAATACGGAGCATCTTCGGGCCTATCAAGCACTGATTCAAAAGCAAGGGGTCCAAATCCACTGGCCAGATGATCTACATAAGTTGAACTAATGTTTTTGATTTCAACTTCGATAGAATAGAATGAATCAACAGGCAGCTACTCCTTTGATAGAAAGGGGTGGCTGTCTTTTATCTATAGAAGTTGAACAAAAGAAATGCAGGGAATAGGCAAGAGGGTGAAATGATTCTGGAGAAGCGTAGCGTTCGCCTTTGTGAATGGATTTCTACCTCGTTAGATTCTATTAAATTAAGAAATCCATGAACAACAGCGATCGGAAGAACATTTCACCCGGCTGCCACCATCCTTATAATCATTAGTTCAACATATATATTAGCAAAGGAATATATGTTAGAAACGAAGAATAATAGAGATTAGTAGATTATAGGGGGAGGACATTAATGAAGCTCCGTCGTAAAATCCTGCTAGCTATTATTCTTCTTGTGTTTATCCCTGTAATCCTGATGGGATCGATTTCATATTACAGCTTCTCGCACGCGATGGAGAAGAAATCAAGTAACTTCTATTGGGTATCCCTACTGGAGACCGATCGGAAGCTGAAGTTTGCACTCAGTGAGCTCACAACCATATCGAATTCGGCGATTACACAACCGGCAATTCAGAAGACGCTGAAGCAGCCGGACGATGCAATTACTTATGAGCAGAAGCAGGATATTAACAACTTGATCAACCATCCGATGATTACTTCCTTCGGGCTCTATTCCAAGAATAAGCTGCTGTATCAGTATAATGAAGCGATGTCGTTCCAGGAATTGAGTACACAGAGCTGGTTCGGGGCTATGAGACAGGCCGAGGGCCGGCCTATATGGGTTGGACCTGGAGAGAATGGGTCTGCTGCTACTGGGAACCCGGTTCTGATTCAGGCAAGGATGATTAAAGATTACTACTCGCTTGAAGATATCGGAGCTGTCGTTATATATGTGAAACCGGATTTGCTCGATCAGGTATTCTGGGACGCTGCGACACTCAAGCAGGGAGATATTCTGCTGGTGAACAAGCAAGGGAAGATCGTGTTCGACAAGTCGGGCAACCATATCGGGGAGACGACTGAATTTCCGTTTCTGGCCGATGGATATGACCATGAGCGTGGATATTACGTCGATAAATATCTTGGTGAGAAGTCGTTGATCACATACTTGCCCTCCTATAATAAGGATTGGTATTTGGCAGCTATAACACCTAGTCGTATGATTGCTTCGGAGTCTATCCCGATCCGTAATATCGCTGTAATTCTGGTGTTGGTCTCACTGATCTCTGCCGTTCTGTTCGATCGCTTTTTCGTCCGCAGGGTAGTTGGTAGTATCATAAGCGCCGTTAATGGGATGAAGCGGGTCCAGCAAGGTATTTTCGTGCCGATTACGGCTTCTGTCAAAGCGGATGATGAGCGTGATTTGCTTATCGATGGATTTAACCATATGAGTAAACAGATCGTCGAGCTGATCGAGCAGGTTCAGACGGAGCAGAATCGCAAGAAAGAAGCTGAATTACAGGCTCTTGTGGCGCAGATCAATCCTCATTTTATATATAATTCGCTTGAATCGATCAATTCGATGGCGGTACTCGAGGGTAACCGGAATATTAGCAAAATGGTCGTGTCGCTCGGGAAGCTGTTGCGCATTAGCATTAGTGAAAATCAGGAGATGATTTCGTTATCCATGGAAATGGAGCATGTTCGCCACTACTTGGATATCCAAAAATTCCGGTTCGGGGATAAGTTCTCTTACCTTATTGAAGTGCCGGAAGGCTTGAAATTTTATCAGACACAGAAACTGATCGTTCAGCCTATTGTAGAGAACGCGTTGTACCACGCGATAGAACAGATGGAGGGGAATGGGGTTATCTCTATCACGGCTGGGGAATATGAGAATGATATCGTCATAGATGTCAGAGATAATGGGCCAGGCTTTGACCAAGCTACTCTATTAAGCCTATGGAGTAAGGATTGGAGCAATCTCAAGAAATATCGAGAGAACGGCGTAGGATTGAAGAATGTCCACGAGCGACTTCATATTCAATTTGGTGGATATTATGGCATAATGATTTGCTCCTCCCCCGGGTTTGGATCGATTATCCGAATACGCATTCCAAAGATGGTGTCATAAGGGGGGAAGAGCGATGAAGTGGATTTTGAATTGGGGATGGGTTGTATTATATGCATGTGTACTGGCTGTATCGGTATTAATTATTATCGCAAATGGAAGTGAACCGATTGAGGAGCCTCAGACGGAGAAAATAACGTTAACCTTCCGGCATTTCTGGATCAAAGAGCATGATCGGCAGATGCTGAATATTTTTGAAGATGTCGTAGAGGCTTATCAGGCTTCCCATCCGAACGTAAAAATTAACTTTGAAGGGATGGACCAGACGGTACATCGCGAACAGAAACTGAAGAGCGAGATGGTAACAGGGACTCCTCCGGACATGTTTGTGCTGTTCGGTGGTGCAGAAATTGAACCTTATGTCCGTTCTAACCGTCTCATGGATTTAACGGAATTTGTACAGGAAGCTGGGCTTGAGAATGAGTTCCAAGATCTTCATCTATGGACCTTCGATAATCATGTATACGGATTGCCGATTGAGGGAAATGCAGAGCCACTCTATTATAATAAGCTTATCTTCGAGAAGCTTGATATAACGCCACCAAGAACGTTGGATGAACTGGACTTGGCGATCAAGACCTTGAAGAATTACGGATATACACCATTTGCGCTTGGAAATGAAGAGAGATGGCCCGCCGCGATTTATGCCCAATATCTAATGGATCGATATGCTGGGCCTCTTCTCATCCAGCAGTTGGCGCAGGGAGATATGGGCAAGAGCTTCAATTATAACGCTTATATGCTAGCGTTTATGCATTTCAAGAAATGGGTTGGAGAAGGTGCCTTCACTTCACCCGCCAATGATTTATCGACCGAGGATGCAATTGATTCCTTTACGAGTGGTCGGTCGGCGATGTATCTGAACGGGAACTGGGACATTAATTTATTCCATAGTAAAGGGGAAAAGACAGATTTCCAGAATCAAGTGGGGGTTATCCCGTTTCCGTCAGTTGGACCAGATCAACAGCGCTCGGTAGCTGGCGGCTATACGATAGGCATCGGTCTGTCGTCCACTCTCGAAGGCAGCAAGCGGGAGGCGGCCATTGAATTGCTTAAAATGTTCTTCACCGAGGAAGTCCAGAGCAGAGTTGTATATGAGGGACTGCGGATTCCTTCCATGAAAATCACTTACGATTCCGAGAAGACCGGACCGGTTTTCGCTCAGGTTATCAAATTAATGGAGGGTAATAAACAAACCTTTGTACCTTATGATAATGCACTAGCACCGGAGGTTAGCAAGACCTTTCTTAAAGTGATCGAAGGAATGATTCTGAGCCAGACTTCTCCGAAAGAAGCGTTAGAACAAATTCAACAGACCTCAGATCGATATTGGAGGCAGCAAAAATCTTCTTTATCGAATTAAAGGAGGACTTCTTAAATATCTGGAGGTGTGTGGAATGGAACAGAGTGGTGGGAAGTATCGGGTTATTCTCGTTGATGATGAACCGATAATCTTACGTAGCTTGAAGGTGGCGATTCCCTGGGATGAACTGGAACTCGAAATCGTTGGAGAAGCGCGGAATGGAGAAGAAGCGCTGCGTCTCGTTCGTGAGCTTGCTCCCCATATGATCATTAGTGATATACGGATGCCCGGTATAGACGGGATTACATTAATGAAAGAAGTGTTGGCGGAGAATTCCAAGCGATTGTTCATCTTTATTAGTGGCTATGGGGAATTTGAATATGCTAGGGAGGCTTTGCGGCAAGGGGCGTTCGATTATCTGCTGAAGCCGATCGATCATGACGAGATGATTGAGATGATCCTTCGCGCGAAGAGGACCTTAGAGAAGCAGATGGAGAATGATAAGCTACTACATTCGGTGCAGGTTCTAGCGCTATTAGCCCGAGAGCGGATGTTTGCGGAGGTTATTGAGGGCAATCACAGCCAGAGCCCCCTGCAGCATATGCGTTGGATGGAGAACAGCGAATTGGAAGAAGAGTATTTCATGGCGGTCCTACAATTGGATCATTATTTGAAGCTAAACAGAGTGTGGTCTCTCGAAGAACGAAGACTGTGGCTGTTCGCCATCCGCAATATTCTTAGCGAGTGGTCACTGTCCCAAAGGGCGCTCACGGTATTTCCTTTTCACAGCGGGGAATGGGTTCTACTCTTTCCGGGCTCGATGAATAACGAGAAGGAGCGGCTCGGGATCGATATTATTCAGCAGATCAAATTGAATACCAAATTGCCATGCTCCATTGGCTTCAGCCAGCCTGTCATCGGTATTGAGCGATTAAGTCAGGCCTATCAGAGTGCGGCAAAAGCGTTGTACCAGCGCTTCTACAGCGATGAGGAAGGGGTATTCATTGATTCGGTTCAGGGCTCCGGGGGTGCAGGCGAGCCGAAATATCCGAAGCATCTGGAATCATCTATGCTGGAATGTATTCGCACCCTTAATCATGATAAGCTAATGGAATTGCTTGATGAGACCCGAGCATATATTGAAGACGAGTCCTTCTCCAAGGAATCGGCCGAGCGGAGTATTGTCGAGCTGACCATCGTCATGTATAGAGAATTTGAACATATGAATCTACTTCCTGAATGGTCGCTGGAAGGTCTACTGCAGGAATTGCATTCATTGGGTGTACTTCGTGAGATGATCCAATTATTGAAGCATAGCCTCGGGAAGTGGATCCGCGAAGGGAAGCAGAACGAATCTAAGGAAAATGTTCATGCGATCATTACCAAGACAAAGTCCTATCTCGACAATAATTATCATAAAGACCTCAGTGTAGAAGAAGTATCCGAGATTGCTGGACTAAGCATTAGCCACTTCTGCATGCTTTTTAAGCAGGAGACAGGCTATACTTTTCTGGAGTATTTAACGAATTGTCGGATCGAGAAGGCTCAATATATATTGAAGAATAGTCATGTGAAAGTCTATCAGGTTGCTCCGTTAGTTGGTTATCAGGACCCGCGCTATTTCACGCAGGTGTTCAAGAAGGTGACGGGGATGACTCCGTCAGAGTATCGTGAAGAAGGTACATGAGACAAGCAAGTGTTACATAATAATTTTTTGCCGTATCTAGCGGAGGAGATGGAATAGACAAAGAGAGGCCAACCAGAGGTTTCTGGATGGCCTAATCTCTGACTGCTAATTAGGTACGGCTCTTCCGCATAGAGCGCAAAATCATGCTGACGATAAGGACAAGCACAATCGCCCCAATGAGGGCAGGGAGGAAGTAGAAGCCGCCAATGACGGGTCCCCAATTTCCGAGTATGAAGCTGCCCAGCCAGGCCCCGATAAATCCGGCAATAATATTGCCGATGACTCCACCAGGAACATCCCTACCTAGAATTAAACTAGCCAGCCAACCGAGAACACCACCGATGATTAATGACCATAAAAACCCCATACATGAACACCTCTGCTTTTAAATTGGTTTGCATTTACTATTTACTAAAAAGGGGTGTTTTAAACATATTTTTTTGAGATTTGGATGATATTAATTATGTGCTATGAACAAGCTTTTATCTTCTCCTGCGGAAGCGGGCTACGAACACACAAGCGAGCATGATTATAACTAATGAGATGCCAGTTGCAATTGCTTCACTTGTATTTCCTGCAGCTTGGTTGGCTCCTTGGCCGAATTCTCCAAATCCTCCGGGGCCACCCTTGAAACCTTCAGGGAAGCCACCTTCGAAGCCGGCTTGACCACGTTCACCGTTCCACTGCGGCATATTCCCTTGACCGTCAACTCCTTCTTGCCGGGGCTGATCATTTTGGCCTTGCTGCGCCGGATTGTCTATTCCGCCTTGTTGAGTATCTTGTCCATTGGGAGCACCTGCAACGTTAGGCATCTGCTGCATTTGGACGTCGTTTGCCCCCTGTACACCTTGCCCGTTATTGCCCGGAGCCATGGCAGGTCTGTCACCACCCATTTCAGCGCCGCCTCTGCCACCGCCCATGCCACCGCCCATGCCGCCGCCGCTGCCAGAGCCGTCGCCTGATGACGGGATAGTACCGTCCAACTGCTGTGCAATGTTCTCGATTTGGGAAGCGTTGCTGCTTATTAATTGCGGTAGAGCCTGCTCGTACTGATCATAAGTGTAGAACGCTGTTGGGTCCGCCTTAACATATGAACTGATCATTTCGGACAATTCATTAACACGCGCTGTGAAGGTATCGTTAGCAAGATAGCCTTCAATAGCTTCTTTCAGGATGTTATGGTACTCTTCCTTATATTCATCGACCGCAAAGAGCTTGGCTACCAGCGGGCGATCTGCTAACGCACCTTGGGTTGGTTCGTCGATCAGCAGTTTGCCATTGTTATTGTTGCCTTTGGCTGCATCACCGATCGGACCAGGACCCATATTCTCTACGTCCATTCCGGGGTTGGCTCCAGCATTATCCTTTTGGCCCGCGTCGTTTTTGCCCATACCACCGATTCCGCCCATGCCTCCACCAAGGCCGCCAAAGGCCATATTATAGTCCCAAGGCAGGATGGAGAAGACACCATCATCTTCGTACAGATAGTAATTTTGCTTGTTGCCACCGATATAGCTGTCGGTATTATTCGTGGCGACATTCAGCGCAATGTATTTCAACGCCGTCTCAACGTTAATATATTTCTCGTAATCGGAGCCGTTGTTCAGCTCATTCAGCATATCGATCAGAATATTTCCGTTGCTGGTTTTGGATTTCTGGACCAATCCGGTATAACTGCTCGGATCATCCCCGAGCCAAGTCAACTCACTGCCGGTCCCGGTCATCTCCCCTTTATAGAGTGCGCCATAGGAATTGCCGAAATGCCGCTGCAGATAAGCGTCCCCAACCTGTTCAACCGCCAGATAGAATCCCCAGAGCTCGTCGTTGATGTAGACATTGACGTATGAGAATTTCGGCGTCGGCAGCCCCATTTGTGCGGCAAATTCATAGGCCAGAAATTCACGCATATAGGAGGCGTCGCTATAATTGTTGTTCAGGTTGATTTTGCTGATGCCGCCCAGCGTTTGGTCAACATATTCGTCAAAAGAGAGCTTAAAGCTGTAGCGGTCGGAATCCTCCATTTGCACAACGCTGCGTAAGGTCAAG
The DNA here is from genome assembly GCA_036498705.1 of Paenibacillus sp. GTDB lineage: Bacteria > Bacillota > Bacilli > Paenibacillales > Paenibacillaceae > Fontibacillus. The sequence goes on along the minus strand of DASYFA010000237.1, from coordinate 5,197 downwards.
TTTCCTTTGGTCCGAATCCCGATATTATCAAAATGTTTACCGTTATAATCAACGGATGCTATCTTCATTTCCTCGGCGCTGGCATTGTCTAGCATGTCTTGGAAATCATCTTCATTGATGGTTATCTTTACGTCTACTACTTTATCTTTAGGAAAAACCTCTTCATCCAGCTTCTTTTCTTCCTCCGAAACCGTTCTCTTTGTCGTCTTCCCCGTATCCCCATTAGTTGCGGTTTGGCTACCGACATCGCAAGCAGTAACCCCGAAGACCAGTAATAATGAACAAAGGCATAGAAGAAGATTAGAAAGTTTGGCCTTCATCTCCATCACCTCCGCAAATTATGATACATAGTCACCGTTATAGCTGATCAATACTGCGTTTCTGACTCCGCCCAGCTCGGAAATTTGATTGACGAAGTTCCCTTCACCTTTGTGTAAACGTACTTCCAGCGTTACCTCGATATTGTCTGGGGATACGGTCTTTTGCTTGACGTTATAGCGTTTTACAGATTTGCTGATTTGGCTATGAACCAATTGCTCGCTTTCGTCGCTGTCACAGTTGACTACTAGCAAATAAGGATTTTCCACGGATGCATTTTTGATAAACAGGAACAGAATTAATCCGATAACAACAGATCCGATGATCGATAGCGTGAAGAAGCCAGCGCCAGTTACAATCCCTGCAGCAGCAGCCCAGAACAGGAAAATAAGATCTGTCGGATCCTTAATTGGCGTTCTGAACCGAACGATCGACAGGGCACCGACCATACCTAACGACAGGACGAGGTTGGAATTGATGGCGATAATGACCATGGCAGTAATCATGGTCATACCGATTAAAGAGACATTGAAGCTCTTGGAGTAGAGCACACCACTAAAAATTCGTTTATACAGAATGAAGATAAACAATCCTATTACAAAGGCAATAGCAAGCGTGATAAGAATTTTGGAAACACTAATATCAGAAGTGAAGTTTCCTAATACAGACTTTTTAATAATATCGCTGAATGTTGTAGATTCAGTAGTATTCATGTTCATTGATCCTCCCATGAGTTTGTTTTTAAATATTTACAGCAAATTACGTATTTTGAAGTAGACTGTTGAATAAGTCCGTCCAGTTGAACTGCAGATCTTATATATTCCGGCAAGTATTCATCATACTTGACCTCAAGAATAATCAGGTTATCGTCTATGGCAAGAATCGGCGACAAATCCGGATCAAAAATATCGACGGAATTCAGTCCGGTTCGCAGTTCCTTATCAAAGGTAATTCGGACATTCCCGTTACGGCAAACGTAAGGCTCGCGCACATAGTCGACGATTACCTTGGGGCGCAGCATGTTCTGCGTTAACTGCCGATACAACTCCATCATGAACGGCTTGTCCGGCTGATTAAGCACCTCGTAATCCCCGGCAAGAATGGAATTATACATCTCACGCGTCAATGGCTCTTTCATTTTTGCAATATAGTTGCCCAACTTGATCTTCTTCTCGAAATGGATCGTGCAGTCGCTTCTATTGTATATGCGAATCCGATACTTGTTCCGATCCCGCACACCGCTTAATTTCTCGTATAGAGCCGTATTGTCCATATCGTCGAAATAGAGGCTGCGGATGTGGTATTCCCCACTTTTGCCGGCATGCTCATCCAGCTTGATCAAATTCCTTAGTCTTTGACGAATGATGAAATATTGATGGCTATTAATTACAAATTTCAGTTCATGGCGGTATTTGAGCTTGGTATTCATTTGTTCTGACACCTCTCTTCCCTTGTTGAGATACAAACATCATCCTAACAAGCAAATCTGATTTTTGACTTAATGTATCCTGAACGTTAACTGAAAGTTGTTTACATTGCGTTGACAAATGTCAGTGAATGGCAAAAAATCTAGAGAGGAGATCTTACAAACTAGAATAGGCAAACAAGGAGGGAAGTAGATGAAGGGATTAATACGTGATAAATGGTTCCTGGCCGCAATATGCCTGCTGCTATTGGCCGGCGCTGCCGGGATTATCTGGCTGGAACATATTCATGCCGTGCAGCCCAAATCATTGGTCACTACCTTTAAGGGGGATCCTGGAACTTCAAGGGCTTTTACCTGGTATACAGAAGATGAGAATCCAACAGCGCTCCTGCAGATCGCTGAAGGTACGGATAGTTCAGCATTGAAGGGGAAGGACGTAATCACCTATCAAGCGGAATCGGCTGTAATCGACATTGGTAGTGGACAACCGAATAGTTCTCATAAAGTTGAAATAAGCGGGCTTACACCGGGACTTTCTTATATTTACCGGGTAGGGAATGGAAGTAAGGGCGGTTGGAGCAAGGCGCATACATTCTTTACTGAAGCGGAGAATGTTGAGGAATTTACATTCATCAATGTCGCTGACTCACAAGGGGTGACGAGAACGGATTTTGAGCTATGGGGCAAGACGTTGGACACTGCGTTGTCCAATTTCCCACAGACCAGCTTCATCGTTCACAACGGGGATTTGACCGAGAGTACAGGGGATGAACAAGCCTGGAATGACTTCTTCGCCGTAACGGACAAGTTGGTGCCATCCATTCCACTGATGCCGGTCACAGGCAATCATGATCAGGTGGACGGCGATGCCTCGCGTTATCTGGCTCACTTTAATTTGCCGGATCAAGGGGCGGAAGGTTCCCTGCCGGGTACTGTATACTCTTATGATTATGGCGAAGCTCATTTCGTAGTGTTGAATACGGAATCTAATATTGACGAACAGACGGAGTGGTTGCGTGAAGATTTAAATCGCAACACCAAACGCTGGACAATTGTTGCGATTCATCGGCCTTTGTATGGAGGGAACCGATATAAGAAGATTGAAGCTTGGTCCAAAGTGTTCGATGAATATGACGTTGATCTGGTGCTCCAGGGACACAATCATGAATATTCCCGCTCCTATCCGATCCAGGACGGGAAGATCGTTAGGGAAGGCGAAGGTACCGTATACGTGACGACAAATGCATCGGGACAGAAGTTCAATGAGAAGAAGCAGGATCAATTCTATCATGCGGTTCATTTTCAAAATTATAAGCAGATGTATGCCGCCATTACGGTGACAAAAAACTCGCTTACTTATGAGGCTTATGATATAGAGGGGCATAGATTGGATGAGTTCGAGCTTAGGCATGGCGGATAAAGATTTATTGACAATGATAATCATTATCGATTAATATGGATGTAATTATTTAAATATTTTAGGATTCGGAGGTACTGCCATTGTTTATAATGACGAGAACGATGCTTATTGAGAAGGGGAACAGTGATAAGGTCATCGAACGTTTCAGTCAGCCTGGTCCAATGGATGAGATGGAAGGCCTGGTCGATATCAGTGTAATGGTCAATAAGAAGAGCAAGGAACAGGAAGAAGTAGTAACGATCATTCGTTGGGAATCCGAAGAGGCGTGGAAGAACTGGGAGAAGAGCCCTGCGCATATTGAAGGCCACCGTCAGAAGAAAGGGCAGCAGCCACCTTCCTATATCATTAGTACAACCGTGAATTTGTATAACGCTGACGTGGTGAAGAAGGGTAAAGCCTTCGGTGCGAATCATTAATTTATAAATGAGTTGAGAGACAGTGCCGTATCCGTATGGTTGGGGGCACTGTTTTTTTGTTGGAGTCGATTGTGGGAATATGTTTCAGTAGGTCAATGGGTTCCAGCGGCAAATGATATGATAAAATCAGACTATCTTATATTCAAGCAAGGAGAACACTATGAAATTAGTATCTTGGAATGTGAACGGTCTTAGAGCATGCGTGAATAAGGGATTCTATGATTATTTTAAAGAGGTTGATGCAGATATTTTCTGCGTTCAGGAGACGAAGCTGCAGGAAGGGCAAATTGAACTGGAGCTGGGCGAAGAGTATGAACAGTATTGGAACTATGCCGAGAAGAAGGGATATTCCGGAACTGCCATCTTTACGAGAATCAAGCCGCTTTCGGTATGGTACGGTCTGGAGGAGAATGATGAGCCGGAGGGCCGCATGATTACTCTGGAGTTCGATAATTTCTATCTGGTGAACGTATATACTCCAAATGCCAAGCGCGATTTGACACGTCTGGAATATCGTCTCGAATGGGAGGATCGCTTCCGCAGCTATTTGCTGGAGCTCGATGGGCGGAAGCCTGTGATCGTGTGCGGGGATATGAATGTGGCGCATCAAGAGATTGACTTGAAAAATCCGAAGTCGAATCTCGGCAATTCCGGCTTCACCCTGGAGGAGCGGGGCAAGATGACAGAACTGCTTGGCGCCGGGTTGGTGGATACATTCCGTCATTTCTATCCTGACCGTGAACAGGTCTATAGCTGGTGGTCATACATGCCAAAAGTTCGGGAACGGAATGTTGGATGGAGAATTGATTATTTCCTGACCTCGGGCAGGTTGACTCCGTATCTGAAGGATGCTGAGATTGACTGCCATGTGATGGGTAGCGACCATTGTCCGGTGAAGCTGCTTTTGGATGTGAACGAAGCGGAGTCTGTTAAATAGAAGGCAATAACAAAATTAAAGCCCGTTCAGACAAAAGGTGATCACCATTTATCTGGACGGGCTTCTCATTTATATACCTGGTTGATTGTTCTCTTGGATCTGTTCTTCCCGAGGCTCCCAGGCGACGACATGCTTGGTTCCACTGATCTTCTCGTAGAAGAGCTGCGGCTTCTTACGTATCACGTAAATGACAACATGGATAAAGAAGGCTACATCGAGCGCGAATATAGCTAGAGTGCTGCCAGCTGCGATGAACGGATGCAGATTATCCGTCAATTTCGGAATGATCTGATGCATGCCGAAGATAAGCCAGTATAAAATGCCATAGCGTACGAGCAGGGACAACAAGGAGATCCTTGGCTTCTCTCCGGTTCGGATAAGCTTGATACGTACAACCCATTTGCCCACTGTATAGCCACCTGTCAGATAAGGGACCAGCATGAAGTAGATCCCTGATGACAAGAAGAACGACAGATTGAAATCAACGATCTGACCTAAGATAATTTCAAGAATAGACCATATACAGAAGTCGATAATGTAGGCGATGCCGCGCCTTAAATAAGTGACGCGTTTGGCCGCCGGGTTCACATCGGCATCCAGACGTTCCACATTGGGCAGCAGGCTTGAGCACCAGTCGGCAATAAGTACACCGACGATTCCTCCCAGCGTGTTCATCAATA
>DASYFA010000236.1:0-4863 GCA_036498705.1 Paenibacillus sp. | reverse complement strand
GCCTAAGCCCGTGCTAGACAAGATCGTATTGTCCGATCTGCAAGCTATGAAAATTGACGAGCAGCAGCAAGCCAAGGTAACAGCAAAGTACAACGTACTTGATCAATATCGTGAAGACTTAGACCAAGAGGTAACGACTGGCTCGAGTTATACCAGCAGCAAACCAGCGGTTGCAGTTATTAATGCCCAAGGAGTAGTCACGGCGAAAAGTATAGGAGCGACGATGATTACAGCAACCTATCAAGGAAAATCACATAGTTATGTTCTCGTAGTGAATGGAGAGGCTATGATACCTAAACGGGAACTTAGAGCAGCCTGGATTGCCACCGTGGAAAATATCGACTGGCCAGCCAAAGGAACCTTCAATGCCGAGCAGCAAAAAGCCGATTTCATCGCCATTCTCGATGAATTGAAGGCGGACGGGATGAACGCGGTTGTCATGCAGGTTAAGCCGACGGCTGACGCTTTCTATCCTTCGAAATTAGCCCCATGGTCCAAATGGCTTACTGGAGAGCAAGGCAAAGATCCAGGTTACGATCCTCTAGCCTTCATGATTGAGGAGGCACATAAGCGAAATCTGGAATTCCATGCTTGGTTTAATCCTTACCGCGCGAGTATGGAACCGGATATTAACAGCTTGATTCCGGAGCACCCGCTGCGTCAACATCCAAACTGGCTGCTCACTTATGGCGGCAGGCTGATTATGGACCCAGGCATCCCTGAGACCCAACAGTATATTATCGACAGCATTATGGAGGTCGTACACAATTACGATATCGACGCTGTACATTTCGACGACTACTTCTACCCTTATCCGGTTGCAGGTGTGAATTTCCCGGACGATACCTCCTATAGCAAATACGGAAACGGGATGAACCGAGAGGATTGGCGCAGGAACAACGTTAATACCTTAATTCAAAATCTGTCTAAAGCTATCAAAGCCGAGAAACCTTATGTTCAATTCGGCATAAGCCCATTCGGTATCTGGAAAAACCTCTCTTCCGATCCGGCCGGTTCGGATACAAGGGGTACCGAGAGTTACAGCGCGATCTATGCGGATACCCGCAAATGGGTGCAGGAAGAATGGATTGACTATATAGCCCCGCAGATTTACTGGTATTTCAATTATGGTCCGGCGGCTTACGAGAATCTGATTGATTGGTGGGCTAAGCAAGTGGATGGTAAGAACGTGCACTTGTACATCGGTCAGGGCGCTTACCGAATCGGATCGGATGATCCGAACTGGCTTGATCCTGATCAGATGCCCAACCAGATTCAGTTCAACCGGAATTTTGACAATGTTAAAGGCAGCATCTTCTTCTCAACGCAGAGTCTTCGCGACAATCCATTAGGCTTCAATGACAGACTGCAACAAGATCTATATGCCTATCCTGCTCTTATACCTGAAATGAACTGGCTTGGGCAGAAACCAGCTGCCCCCACTGAACTGTCCGGGACTGCCGCCGCATCAGGAATTCATCTCGACTGGCAGGAAACACAGGATGAAGTCGCTTATTATGTGATTTACCGGAGTGTTGGAGATCAGGCTCCAGACATCAGCAATCCGGCTAATATTTATGATCAAGTACGAAGGATCTCTGGCAATCATCATCAATTCACCGATCATTACGTAGAGCCAGGCAAAACCTACACCTATACCATTACATCGCTCAACCGGGCACATCAGGAAAGTGATTCAAGTCAGCATGTTACTGTCGAAGCAAAGGAACTGGAACCGATCCAATCCATCGAATTTGAGAAAATACCAACTCTATACACAGGCAATACCCATCAAATATCAATTAAAGCGAGTTATAAGGGTAGTACAGAACAGTTAGCGATCAATGATGAGATGGAATTCTCAAGCAGTAATACGAGAATAGCAACGATTGATAATCGTGGATTAGTCAAAGCCATTGCCGCGGGAAAAACAACCCTTACCGTTAAATATCAGTCATTAACTGCTGTATATGAGCTGACGGTCTTAAGCAGCACTACGGGTGGCGGAGACAATCCGGGCGGAGGCTCAGGTGGCAGTTCTGGAGGTTCAGGGAGCACTCCGTCAACTCCACCATCCACGAATCCTCCTACAAATCCGCCAGGTGAGGATACGAACAATAACCAAGAACCAGGCGATGACAGCTCCCAGGAACCATCAAACGTAACATTGTCCGATATTTCCGGTCATTGGGCGGAGGAATCCATTCTTCAGGCTGTTCAGCAAAAATGGATTAACGGTTATGAGGATGGGACGTTCAGACCGAATCAACCCGTGAACCGCGAACAATTCGCTGTAATGCTTAGCCGGGCACTGAAGCTGGAGGGCATCGAAACCTCCGTTTCATTTGTAGATGCAGACAAAATATCTTCCTGGGCACGGCCGTACATCGCCAAAGTGTTGGAATCTAATATTATCAATGGCTATCAGGATAACACCTTTAGACCAGATCAACAGATCAACCGGGCAGAAATGGCAGCTATGATCGTGAGAGCATTAGGTATTGAGCCGGATTCTAAGGCAAATCTGCCATTCTCCGATGCGAAGACGATTCAAGTATGGGCCCGTCCGTATGTGGCCGCCGCCTATCAAGCAGGTATCATTCAAGGCAGAGGCAATCAAGCATTTGCACCGAATGAAAGTGCTACCCGAGCGGAAGCAGTAATTATGATCTTGAGATTGCTGCAATATATGAAGTAACGCTAAAACCCCCGAAATAACCCAAAAGTCCCCTGGCTGTTCTAATGACAACCAGGGGACTATTTTATCTCGTATTTATGCTCTTGTGGGCTTCGCAGTAATTTCCTCAGCGCCTTTCCCACTACGATCAATCTTTACCTTTCGGATGAAGAAAGACAGGATAAAGGCAACGGCCGTGATTCCGGTTGCAATGACAAAGGCATAGTCAATACCGTTAATGGTGGCTTCCTTCGTGATATGCGCCAACTGCTGAGCATTGGCTGGGTCCTTCGGATTAATGCCCGCAGCGATAATTTGGGCCGTCACCTGATTCTTGGTCCGGGTTGTCATTATCGACACGAGCAGTGCTGTGCCGAGCGCCCCGGCAATCGTCCGTAAGGTGTTAGACATCGCCGTGCCATGTGCGTTAAGTTTGGCAGGAAGCTGATTCAAGCCTGCTGTCTGTATCGGCATCATTAGGAGTGACATCCCAAACATCCGCACAGTATACGTGATCAGAAGATGATCATAGCTTGTGCTGTCCGTCAAATGACTGAATTCCCAAGTCGCTACGATCGTGATCCCGAGACCGACAACCGCCAGCAACCTGGCCCCAATCTTGTCAAAAATCATACCCGTGATCGGCGACATGATCCCCATCAATAGTGCTCCCGGCATTAACAGTAGCCCCGCATGTAGTGGAGTAAAGCCGCGAATGCTCTGCAAATAAATCGGGAGTAAGATCATTGCCGCATATAAAGCCATCGTAACAACTACATTGATAACCGTCGTCAAAGCGAACATGTCGTATTTAAACACTCTAAATTCGAGCATAGGATGCTCACTTCTCAACTGACGTATCAGGAATAGCACCAATGCAATGACACCTACACCCAGAGTGACCATAACTATACTAGAGCCCCAACCTTTGCTGCCCGCTTCACTGAAGCCATACAATACGCCGCCGAAGCCAATCGTAGACAGAACAACAGACAGCTTATCCAACTTAGGCCGCGCGACCTCCGTCACATTCTTCATGAATATAATACCCAAAATAATCGACAATAGCGCGAAAGGCAAAATGATCCAGAACAAAGTATGCCAGGATTGGTGCTGAATCACCCATCCGGACAATGTCGGACCAAAAGCCGGAGCGAAGTTCATCGCAATCCCCATCGTCCCCATCGCCTGTCCACGCTTCTCAATTGGAAAAATCGTCAGGAACACGACGACCATCATTGGCATTAAAATACCTGCACCCGCAGCCTGAATGAGACGACCCGCCAATACCATGGCAAAACTCGAGCCGATTCCGCACACTAGTGTCCCCAGCGCAAATAGACTCATGGCCGAAATAAATAAGGCACGTGTCGTAAACCGCTCCATGAAGTAGGCACTCACCGGGATCAACACCCCGTTAACCAACATGAAGCCAGTAGTAAGCCATTGAATCGTAGTCGTCGACACATTGAGGTCGATCATCATTTGTGGCAGAGCCACATTCATCAAGGTTTGATTCAAAATAGCGACAAAAGCCCCAATCATCAAGGCCATAACGATCGGCCATCTTTTAAATGGCAGTTCTGATTTCTTTTCTATATTGCTCATCGATAGCTCCTTCTCTGATTTTGTCGAAAATTACAATTATTCATCAATCTGTGTCTGAGATCTGCTTTAAATTATTTTTCACCTATATCTATAATGCCTGAAACAGCCCAAGTATATTTCAGTCCTATAATGATCCATTCGTCTCAAAGGTTGGAAGAAAACATCAAATTACTTGTATCCCCTTTCATAACTCGATGATATAATTGTGGTAGGATTATCCTAATTTACAAGGAGGTCAACATCCCTATGTCATGGTTCAACAGACTACCCCTTAATCAGAAGATTACAGCAGCATGTTATCTTGTGGCCGCACTTTTTGCCATTCCGACACTTATCGCCTTTATACTGGTCGGCAAAATTGTAGTCGGAATCTCTGTAATCGCTGTCTTAGCGGCACTTACCTATCCATTTACTCGCTACCTACAGACAGCACTTACTAGTTCCTTTGACGACATCTCGAATGCTTCGGCAAAAATCGCCAAAGGAGATTTCACCAGTCGAATTATGGAATCAGGGGGAATGGTGAACCTAAATCGTTCCTTTAACAGTATGGTGGACAAGCTGCGCAAGATACTCCA
>DASYFA010000235.1:0-6754 GCA_036498705.1 Paenibacillus sp. | reverse complement strand
CTCAGCTATGCGGGCCTTGCGGGTCATGAACAGCTGACTTTTCAAGGCAATGCGGTTCTCGCTCGTGGAAAGCAGGAGAAGATTGAGGATTCGTTCGCGTATGTCGGCGAGTTAAATGATCATCATGAATTAAGTATGCGTACGGTTCTCCCTAATGGACAGGGGAATAAACTGCAGACTGCAGAAGTCCAGATCAAGCAAGGCCTTGAAGCGAAGCTACGCTGGCAGGGAGGGACTTGGAAGATCGCATCCTCTAATGCCACCGCTTTAACTCGTGGTATAGCCAGGTTGAATCCATTAGACCAGTTAGAGGATATTCGTAGGGTTAGTAAGAAGAATGTCTCGTTGGAGAAGGGCGCTGCAAGGGGGACAAAGGTGCTACGGATTGAACTCGATCCTCAGGAAGCCAAGCAGCAGCTAAAGGCTAAGTTAGACGGTGAGATGGAGGGGATTCGATCAGACTGGAGTGGTAAGCTGAATCAGGTCAACTCGAAGCATTCGTCTGAGATCGAGACAGAGGTAAAAAATCTATGGGTGAATGGGGATAAGCAGCTGGAACAAATGCTGGAGCGTGCGGATGCCAAGGTTATCTATTATTTGACCGTGAATCGTAAGACGGGTCTTCCGACCAGGCTCGTATCCGAGACGAGGTTATCTTACCCGAATCCGCTCGGATTTGACGAGTATGAAGTGCTCTATACGGATAATCAGTTTTCGAAGATTAAGTAAGTATTTAAAACCTCTTAAGTCAGCTCTCTGGGCGGGCTGACTTAATGGGTCCTTAGTGGTACAATAATGAAGAATTAACCATTGTTCAACTAATGATCTGTTTGGCTATGGGCAACGATTTATTACTGCCCATTATGTGATGAGGAGGCGCAGGAAGTATTATGAGAGACCCTAGAATTCAAAAGTTAGCAGAAAATCTCGTGGGCTATTCCGTCGATGTTCAGCCTGGCGAGAATGTGCTTATTGAGATGATCGGCGATGAACGTGATCTAATTAAAGCAATTGTTGAAGAAGTAGGTAAGAAAGGTGGACATGCCTTCGTAGAATTAACGGACAAGGCGCTGCAAAGCGCACAATTGAAGTATGCGACTGAGGAAGGCATTAAAGCATGGGCCGAATATGACCTGCACAGAATGCAGATGATGGACTGCTATATTGGGATCCGGGCTGGATCGAACGTGAACGATATGTCCGATGTTCCGGAAGACAAGATGAAATTGTATAATGCCCACTATCAGCATCCGGTTCATAGTGAGCAGCGTGTCAAGCATACGAAATGGGTAGTGCTTCGCTATCCAAATGCAAGCATGGCTCAGCTTGCTAATGTAAGCACAGAGGCATTCGAGGATTTCTACTTTGATGTATGCAATCTCGATTATGCTAAGATGGACCTTGCCCAAGACGCACTTGCCGATCTGATGCAGCGTACCGACAAGGTTCGCATCGTAAGCCCAGGTACTGATCTGAGCTTCTCGATCAAAGGCATCGGCGCCGAGAAATGCTCTGGTCAGAAGAATATTCCTGATGGAGAGGTATACAGCGCTCCGGTACGTGATTCCGTTAACGGTACAATCAGCTATAATGCTGCTACTCTGTACAATGGCATCACCTTTGAGAATATTAAATTCCGCTTTGAGAACGGTAAAATTGTCGAGGCAACCAGCAATGATACAGCTCGTCTGAATGAAATTCTGAACTCTGATGAGGGAGCTAGATATATCGGTGAATTTGCCATCGGCTTTAACCCGTATATTCTTCATCCAATGAAGGACATTTTGTTCGATGAGAAGATTGCCGGCAGCCTGCACTTTACTCCAGGGCAAGCTTATGATGTGACAGATAACGGCAATCGCTCCTCGATCCATTGGGATCTGGTACTTATTCAACGCCCTGAATACGGCGGCGGTGAAATCTATTTCGACGATGTATTGATCCGTAAGGACGGTATTTTCATCATTCCGGAACTGGCAGGCTTGAATCCAGAAAACCTCAAATAATGTGAAAATCCCTTGCCTGGAAAGCGGATTCAAGGTATCATGAAATTGTATAAATTACAGTAACGACGCGGAGGGATCCCTATGGCAAACAATAATAATCAAGCGATTGTTGAAATTGCACAAACAGCAGGCAAATTCACTTCTTCCATCGTGTTGCAAGCTGACAGCAAGTATATCGATGTTAAGAGTATTCTCGGCCTTTTTACTACACTTGTAAATACACAGGACTATCAACTGCACGTCCATGGACCAGATGCGGACGAAGCCAAGAAGGCGGTATCGGAAGTGTTCGCAAAACACGGCTTGAATGTTCAAGTTGTGGCTGAATAAGTAATTAACATGAAAACACTTCTGTCCTATGGACAGAGGTGTTTTTTTGTATATATATAAGTTTTTTACATATAATTTTTTAAGAGACTTATTATTTGGAGAGGTTCTTGTATTGACCTTGAATTTCGTCTAATATTAAGAATAGAGTTGATGAGTGATAAGGACATAGGGGGGAAAAACATGACTTCATCTGATATACAGGAGCAAATAAATCTCAAAGCACTTAATCTTCTGAAGGAAGATGCAGATAAAATAGAGAAACTGATCGAAGTACAGATGGAGAATCTCGCTACTCGTTATTGCCCTCTCTATGAGGAAGTTCTGGATACCCAGATGTACGGCTTCTCAAGACAGGTTGATTATGCGGTACGCGCCGGCCTCGTGCAAGAGCAGGAGGGCAAACAGATCATAAGCAGACTTGAGCGGAATCTGGCATCCTTGTATGAAGCGATGAATAACAGAGAAGCTTAAAGTCTTTGCATCCGTTGAAATGATATAATGTATAAAGCGCAGATTCGGGATGACCGAAATCTGCGCTTTATTTTTTGTGTACGCTAAATTAGTATTTATACAAGGTAGAACGAGACACCAAGGATTGCGTATACGGAGAGCAGTAGCAATCCCTCATACCAGTTCGTCTGTCCGTCTTGAGTAATTGATTTGGCAATAAAGACGGATACGCCGATGGCAGCAAGCTCGATAATCGTGAAGACGATGTCCATCGGTTTTCCGAACAGATGGCTGATAAAGATCAAGACAGGAGCGACGAACAGGGCGATCTGCAGACTGCTTCCGATGGAAATCTCCACGGCGGCACCTATTTTATTCTTCATGGCGAGCAAGACCGCAGCGCTATGTTCCGCGGCATTTCCGATAATTGCGACGACAAAAGCACCTACGAAAATTTCACTTAGGCCAAACTTTTGTGTAAATGTATCCAGCGTATGTACTAGCCATTCACTAACGAAAGCGACCATGACTGTAGCGAGAACGAGGTAGAGAATGGATCTTTTTTTGGACCAGGCAGGACTATGTTCTTCCTCCGGTTCTTCGTCATCTGGCCTATGCTCATCGGCAACATCGCTCAAGTATGTCTTGTGCGTGATCATCGAGAAGACGAGCCAGAGAATATAAGCCAGAATAAGAATTCCGCCCACGATAAGGCTCAAGATGTTACGGTCTTCTTCATGAAGCACATGAGTCTGCAGAAAAATGGCGGGTATAAATAGAGAGATAACCGCTACGATCATCAGTGATCCGTTCATATTGGCAAGTGGAACATTGAAGCGCTGAACTTTGTATTTCAACCCGCCAGCGAACAGACTAAGGCCGAGAACAAGCAGCAGGTTGCCGATGATTGATCCCGTGATGCTCGCCTTGACGGTCTCGAACATTCCTTCACGAACGAGTAGGATACCGATGATCAGTTCTGCAGCATTGCCGAAGGTTGCGTTAAGGAAACCACCTAGCCGTTGTCCGGCGTAATGCGCTACGCTCTCGGTAGCTTTACCGAGAAATCCAGCAACGAAGATGACGGATATAGCCGAAATAATGAACTGAAGCGTATCCGGCCAATGGGCATAGTGTCCGATAGCGCTAAGCAAGAAGCTTAGGATTAGCAACCCCGGCGATATAAATTTTTTCATGAAAGTGCACCTCAGTTAACCAGAATTTAATAATGGCATAATCAATTCGTTTTCAAATTAATATACCAACAATTGATGATTATAATTCATACAGATTAAGCAGTCTATATTTGCTTTACTCGGTCTTACCATATAAAATATAAGTAGTAGGTTGAAGGAGGGATACCATGACCGAGCAACTACAGTTAGATATGGGTATGATTAAAATTTCAGATGATGTTGTATCCAAAGTCGCGGGTATGGCTGCCTTGGAAACACCAGGCATTGCTGCAATGTCCGGAGGATTGTCTGAAGGTTGGGCAAAGCGACTAAGCGGTAAGAACGTACAAAAAGGGGTTACCGTAGAAGTAGGTCAATTGGAAGCGGCGATCGATTTGCGGATTATCGTTCTCTATGAGACTCCAATCCATGAAGTTTGCCGTATGTTACAACAGAATGTGCGGGAAGCAGTTGAGAGTATGACTGGGCTTAAGATCGTTGAAGTAAATGTGAAGGTTGAAGGTGTAGCTTTTAAAGACGATGAGGCATAACTGACGAATGGTCAGATTTATGGATTACATAGTTTTTGACGCTATCAAGCTTTCAGAATTGAATTAGAAAAGGACTGCGGATTTCGATCCAGCAGTCTTTTTTTGAACGGAATAGATTGCTTCAGGGCATCTGACAGTTTGGAGGCTAACAAAAAAGAGGGGCGAAATTTCCGCCCCTCTTAAATCATACGATGATCCATTTATTTATTACATTTGGCGATTTCTGCGGTTGTTCCGTTCGAATACGTTCTCTTCCTTAACGACTACTGATTTCGTTCTCTCCTGCTTCGCCGGAAGCGATGATTCTCTTGATATGCTGAGTACGATCCCCATTGCTACCAACATGACGATCAATGAAGAGCCACCATAACTAATAAACGGTAAAGTGACACCGGTAATCGGAATCGTACGGGTCACCCCGCCGATGTTAATGAAGGATTGAATGGCAATGAGTCCCATAATACCGACACCCAGTAATGTACCAAATGCGCTGGAGCATCGTAAAGAGACGAGCAGGCCTCTCCAGATAAAATATAGATAGAAGAGCAGGAATAATAATGTACCGATAAATCCGAATTCTTCACCAATAACGGAGAAGATAAAGTCGTTATATGCATTCGGCAAATAATGCAGCTTCTGGATACCTTGTCCGAATCCTGTCCCAGTTACTCCCCCATGACCCATCGCGGTCAAGGATTGAATGAGGTTGTAACTTGTATGCTGAGGATCCTCCCATGGATCAATATATGCTTTGATACGGGCGAGCTGATATTGGCTGCCAGATTCTGCGGTAACAGTAGGGGGGCTAATTTTGTTCCATAGCGCACCGATCCCCATGACGATGCTAGCACCGAATATCAGGAGTGCAATCGATCCGAGGATATGCTTCATGTTGGCGCCGCCAGCCAATATAATTAACCCGGCCGTGGCTACAAGGATCATACAGGAACCTAAATCCGGCTGTAACATAATTAGCCCGGCAACGAAGCCGACAATGACCATGACTGGAATATAACCAGTCCTTAGATCTCGGAATCGTTCTCCCTTTTTGGATATCAGAGCTGCCAAATACATAATCGTCGTGATCTTGGCCAACTCAGTCGGCTGGATGCCGAATGAACCAATCTGGAGCCAACTACTGGCCCCGTTGATTTTATTCATAAATGGCACGATCATCAGCAGAATAATAGCCAGAATGAATACCGGTGCGAAGAGCTTACGGAATTTCTCATAAGGAATATTCATCGTAATGAACATTCCGAAGATGCCGACCCCTGCAAAAATGATTTGCTTCTTCGTAAAATAAAATGGATTGTAGCTAAATTTCTCACTAAACTGAGTCACACTGGAGCTGGAGCTAAACACCATGACAATCCCGAAGCCAACGAGCAATAAAGTTAGAATAAGCAGCTGGAAATCGGGTGTGCCGCGTCTAGGTCTTTCTTGGTTGTCTTTCATCTATTGTTCGCTCAAGCCTCGAGCAGTTCCTTTAGCTCGGTTAGTTTGCTATTTGCTGTCTTCATTACTTGTGCCGGAATTTCCGATTCGTATTCGAGACCGTGCGGGAAAGTAGCCCGCCCCATATAAACGGCTTCGATAGCCAGAACCGCGTCAGGACGCTCCAGTTTGCCTTCAACGGCACGCGTATTAATTCGGAGGTAGTAGTCATCATTGTTGAATTCAATTTTGTAATCGTATGTAGCACGGTAGTATTCCCATTGCCAGCGGATGAAGCCGACTTTCTCTGCGGTTTCGTCCAAGTAAGCCAAATCGCTTTTTAATCCGTCTAAACCCGTATTTTCAACAATCATCGTCCAATTTGCCCCCTTAAAAGTTCTTCTCTCATGATATTATGTTTCTACTACTTGCGCAAGGTTTGTTCATGGCTGTCCATCGGAACTGCCGCAGTTTTCCTACCTACCTAGTATCCGAATAAACGGGTTTTCTGCTACAATATAACTTAATCATTTTTGCAAGGTTTTTAACGGATAACTTTTGATACCTTACAATAAGGAAGTGATTTGGTGGAGCTGGGAGATTTGGAGAAGCTGTTTGGGATAATGGTAGAACGAAGAAGACACCTGCATCGCCATCCGGAGTTGTCGTTCAAAGAGAAGGAGACTTCCACTTATGTAGCAGGCATTTTGAAGGAACTTGGAGTAGAGGTCTCGGAAATAGGCGACGGTTACGGGCTTATAGGCCGGCTACGCGGCGCTCTACCAGGTAAGACGATTGCCCTTCG
>DASYFA010000234.1:0-12211 GCA_036498705.1 Paenibacillus sp. | reverse complement strand
TCTACGATATTTGACCGCACATTATGCCGACTCAATCGAGGTTAGCCGTTTGCATGAACGGTTCAATGTCTCCCGCTCGCATATGTATGATCATTTCAAACAAGCGACCGGCCACTCTTTAAACCGCTATTTAACGATTTACCGGATCAATCAGGCCAAACGGCTGCTTATGGATACACCACTCTCAGTGACCGAAATCGCCTCTGCCGTCGGTTTTGGCGACCTCTCGCATTTTTTCCATACATTCAAATCGGAAACTGGTCTCACGCCAAGTTCCTTCCGCAAACAAGCCGGGAATTGAGGGTTCATTTGATTTGTCTGCCAACATAGGTAGTCATTTTTTTGCAGAACAACAAATCCCCTCATGTTTCAACATGAGGGGATTTGTTTAGCCATGAACCTTGCCTCTCATGAGCATGAGATCAAGTCGATCAAAATTTATTAAGACCGTTCTCTTCAAAGCGGTGTAAATGGCCGGCTTTTATCACTGGGTTACTTTTACAACCATTTTCTCACTGGATGTTGTTCCAGCATCATTAAGAAGTTCACAATGATACTCATACGTACCTATAGGTTTGCCATGAATAGCTGTTATGGCTGACTGCGCGCTTGGCGTATGATCGTCAAGTATTTGCTCATCGATGAGAATTCCATTCTCATACAAACGATACATCGTACCGTTGGTCCCCCACCACATATTCATACTGACCTTAAAATTCCCATCGTTGTCCCAATTATCATTGGCTAGAACGGGTTGTGCCGGTGCCGCTTGATTGACGATTACCGTATGAACATCGCTTTGGGTCATGCCCATTTCATTGATAAGCTCCGCGTAGTAGCTGTATCTACCATTTTTTCGGTTACTAATATAAGTGGTAGTCGATTGTTCATTCGGTGAGTGATCCGTGAGGGTTTGTGTATCGATCAGTACGTCGTTCTCGTAAAGCTTATACGTGCTGCCATTATTTCCCCACCACATATTCATTGTCACCGAATAATTTCCGTCCTTAATTCCTATGTCATACCCATTATCATCCGTTAGGTTGGGTTTTCCTGGAATTCCTTTCGTATCCGGATTTGGTGAATGCTTAATCAGGATCTTCCCGTTTCCCTCGCTGCTTAGGAGATACGTCGAATCATTCCTGTTCGTCGTAACCTGAAATGGGTAAGATCTCTCCTGATCCATTTGGATTTTGTAGTTCATCGTAGCCACTCCATATGAGTCAGTACTTGCGGTTCCAATCGTATTCCCGTAGACGGCAAAGGTTACACTTTCGCCTGGAATCAATTGACCAGTCTTATCCTGGAGTACCGCGCGTAGTGATACCGTATCGTTAACCTTTCCTTCAACGTCAGACGTTTTCAAAACCGTGTTATGATACAGCTTGAAAGTGATCGTCTGTTCGTTCATGTTTCCTGCCTGATCGACAGCTTGCACTAGCAATGAATGGTTCCCTTTTCCAGTTACAGGCGTACCGGATACCCACTCCTTCCCATCCAATAAGATCCGAACGTCTAGCAATTGGCCGTCCTCCGATTCCGCCTTCACAATCGGTAGCACTTGATCTGCATAACGCTCCCCTTCAGTGACTCCTTTTATGGTTATGACTGGAGGAGTCAGATCCTTGATCCACTGAATGGTTCTGAATTTCTTGGGATCTTTAACTTCACCAATGCCGGAGCCCCACTCGATATAACCCTTGCGACCCGTTCCATCATTATCGTTAACAAGTAGCGAGAAGCTGATCGCTTCATCTTTGATCGGCTTCATCGGCGCCAGCTCCGACCACGGGAGTGCAAGTTCATAGACAGTAACCTTCTCTGCTTCATCCCGTTTAATCTCCAAGGAACCCTCCGTAATAGGCCCTATGCCAGTAGAAAAAGGCGACTTCCAGCGGTAAATTTGCGGCCCCTGAGGCGTTTGTGAGATCCCATATTCATACCATCCCAGATCCTCTCCGGGCATTCCAGCCATTATGGCAAACTGGACACTATCATTCTTCCAAATTTCTTCTCCGCTTGCGGGTGTAAAATGGACATCGTCCTTGATTTTGGCGGTCAAATAAAAATGATCTTGATCCCAATTCACCCACACATTACCGTCCAAATCGGCTGGACCGGCGTAATTCTGCATTTTCACCGTTCCCTTGGATAACTCAACGAGCGAAGATGCCGCGATGATATCGGGGTCAACCACACCATCAACCTGTACCGTACCATGAATAATCGGATTGAAATCCAGCTTTCCTTCATAGACAAAAGTTTCTTTCCCTTCAAAATACACGGTTACTTGAGCCGGATAGCTTATGCCGAAGTCGAAACCGTTAAGCGGAATATCAATCGACTCCACCGTGCTAGGCGGGATAATTGTTGTCAACTCCTGGCTGCCGGATTGAGAACCAAACTTCCAAACCACTTTCCTGACGGTAAGTCCCCCCACCTTCGAATGGTTGCTGATTTGTACCTTCATCGCTTCGATCTTCTTATTCCTATCAACAATAACAGGTATAATTTTGGCTTCATAAGCTGACGCCGTTCTAACGGCATGTTTTAGTCTTCCAATTTTGCTACTGTTCGAGGTCAAGTCCCCAGTTACATAACGCCCCCCTTCCTGACTCATTCCAGGTAAGGATATCGAGAGAGAATTCTTCTGACCGGGTTCTGCATACAGCTGATAGTGCAAGCCTTCCATCGTTAACGAAACATCGATAGGTGTAGCTGTTACATTATTCGTCTCCACCGTCAGCGCAACAGGTTCGCCGGCTACCGCATCTTCTGCTACGAGGGTGAATGTCGGATCAACAGCGATTCCGCCAATGTCGCTTTCAATGTAAATCGGCTCCCCCGTTAGTGTCATATACACTTTGCCGTCAAGTGGCGTGAAGGTTTCAGTATTTCCCATTATATCGGTGATTTGAATCGGCACATCCGTAATAATCGCTGCCTGCACGGGGTTATTAGCCCAGACGACTCTTAGCTTCCGACCATCCTTATTGAACTTGTAGCTCGAAATATTCGTGTCGAACGTTTCCCGTTCCACGAACTGAGTCCCCATAATCTTTCGGGTCATCGCCGCGTAAGCCGCATAAGCAGGTTTCGGCGTAAATGCTCCTTTCGGGTCATTCTGATTCCGTAAGATGCCAAAGTTATCCTCATGATAGTCACTTTTCATGCCATCGTTCATTAAGTCGTACCAGAACACTTTTTCGACGCCCTCTGCAAGTGCCTGGACATGAGTGCGCACTATATATTCTGCTTGCGTATTTTCGGTAATTCCTATGCCTCCAACAGACGTCGGCCATCCAACTTCCGTAAACCATATCGGTTTGAGTTGTCCTTGATTATATTGGCGTATTAAGTTCTGTGTATTACGCACGGCATCTACGATACCATCTGGCGCTTTTTGACTTTGGTAAGGATGTATAGAGACGGCATCCATATATTGGAGTCCACCAAGCTTGAACACCTCCTCCATCCAGCCGAGCGGTGTTCCAGCCGTCGCCATCCCAACCACCGTGACATCTGGTCTAGCGGCTTTCACCGTCTCATAGGTCTTCTTCAGAAGCTGATAATAATAATCCGGGCGAGAGTCCGCAGGGCCACTTCCCCTATCTCCGAAACTGCCGTTGAATTCGTTATATACTTCAACCCAATTGATCTGGTTTCCGTACAGGTTTAAGAGGGATTTTCCGTAATCGGCGAATCCTTGACGACCTTGATCTGTATAAGGTGTGCTGTTCTGATCATAAAACGGATTTGTATAGTCAAGGATGATGAACGGTTTGAGGCCATCCTGCTGTGTTCTCTTCATATAAGCATCACGATTCGCAGGCTTCCGGTATTTCCCCTTTTCGTATTCAACCGCTTCCCATGGAATTTCATCCCGAAAGTTTTTGACCCCTGCACGGTGCATCAGTTCACTTAACTCTGGGGTCCATCCTTGAGGACTTTCCCATGCAAGATGTGTCGACATGCCAAACGGAGAATTTTCCGCTACGGTTGGATCTGCATCGGATAGACGAGCCAATGATACTTCCGAGCTTTGGATGATCTGGCCGCCTTTCTTCGCGGCAATCGTTAATTTGTAATAGCCTAACTGTTGTAAAGGAATGGACAAATTCAGTTGCCCTCCCTGTACCCCATCGGTGCCATCCAGTATCTTATGATCCAAGTGATCATACACGCTCCAACTCACGGAGTCTCCCCTAGTTGCGACTTGAAAGGCAACAGGCTCGCTTTCCAGGAAGATATTGCCCATTCGAACCTGTTGAATAGATAAATCAGGCAAGGGAGCTGTTACCACAACATTGTCCAGACGGATTTCTCCGCTTGATTTGCCGCCGTTCAGACCAGACTTTTCTAATAAAAATTCAATTTGCTGGGCGGGACCATGCCATTTTCCATCGTTCGCCCCACTGAAATAAAGATAATTTTGCCCACCATCAAATTTATAAATCTCTAGCTTCTGCCAGTTAGACGTCGGCGCTAAGGAGATTTTTTGCTGGTGCACCTGCCCGGTCGCATCTTTCAACCGCAGCGAGAGTGAAGTGGCATCCGCTGTTTTTATCCAAAATGCAAGTTTTTGCATCGCAATAGGTGAAAAGCTTTTGCCCAACGTAATATATTTGCCGCCTGCACTGAAGTCCCCCCGCAGCTTGCCGGAAAATAATCCTGACTTGGACTCGGAAGCATCTCGTACATATTCGCCGCTTGCTCCTGGAAAATCGGTACCTAAACCTAATTTCCATAAATCAAAGGCATTCTCGAAATTTCCGATCGCATTCTCCCATAAAGGATCTTGCTGTGAGGCCAAAACTGATACATCATCGATCCATACATCCCCGCTAGATTTACCACCGCTTAATCCGGCCTTCTCTAACAGAATCCCAATTCCTTGCGCGGGACTATGCCATTGGCCATTGTTTGCACCGCCGAAATGAAGATAACCTGTGCCACCGTTAAATTTGGTAATCTCCACCTTCTGCCAATTCGGGGTTGATGCTAAAGCAATCTTCTGTTGATGCACTTGTCCGGTTGAATCCGTCACCCTAAGCACAATTGCTGAGGCATCGGCTGTTTTGACCCAAAATTCTAGTTTCTGAATATCTATCGGAGTAAAATTTTTGCCTATCGCAACATATTTACCACCAACGCTAAAATCCCCATGCAGTTTACCTGAATAGGCCCCCGACTTCAACTCGGACTCATCCCGTACAAATCCGCCTTGGGTTCCGGGAAACTCGGTTCCCAAGCTGAAATTCCAAACCTCTTCCTCACTTTCAAAATCACCAATGGTTACGGCTTGTAGCGCTTCTGCTGCAACCGCTGTCGTATTTCCTTTCCATAGGAGTTGGTTCATTGGCCAGGTGCATAAAAATACAACCAACATGAAACCTATCATCCACTTTTTCAGTCCCAAATCCGTACCTCCCTCTTCTATCATGTTTAAATCCTTCGCGAAGAATCGGTAAGCGCTTTCACTTTTCGAGAACTTGTCACATTATGCAGCTCTTGCTGTGAACTATATGTTGAAATCTCTTACTCGTCTCCTCCAAGCTGCATACAATCGGTTATATCCATGATGCCGACCCAGAGCACGTTATGTGCATCGGAGAACGTGAATGTAATCTTACGGCTGTCTGGACTAAATGATGGATGCGGGTGTCCGGGATGGACTCCACGGCATGGCAGTTCGCACAGCAGCGTAGAGCGTTTCGTAACCGTATCGATCAACACAATTTTGGAAATATCGGGCTCTTGCGTATCCGCTGCCACATACCGACCCTCAGGGCTAACTCCGACATGCCAATACCTGTAGTCACCGTTTATGAATTCGTGCCCCATGCCCCGTTTTTCCACAAAAAGTATTCCGCTTGGTTGATCTGGACTATGTGGGTACTTCACGAAGTATAGCCCGCTTCCATCAAATGCCCAAATTTCGTGTCCCACGTATTCCACATGCTGTCCGCTCGCATCCTTCTTCTGCGGGTATATGTTGCGTGTTTCTCCAGTTCGAGTGTCAATTGTCCATAACCGATCCCGGATATGCTCCGTTGTGCCCTCATGACAATAGAACATCAGCTCCCGATCAACCGGATTGATCATTGCATGATTCGCTATCGGGTAAGGTTCTTCAAACAAAGGGCGAGCTACTTCGTTGACTTCACCATTCTCAGTATTGACCGTGCCGATCACCCAACTCGCGCCTCGATAAGCAGAGTCAGATGAGAGAATCCCCGGGTGCTGCTCTATCCAATAGACGCCAAGCATTTTGCCATCATTCGTAATTGATAGTGGTCCTTGGAAAAAGCAATGTTCCTTCAGCACACATACTATACGCCGTTCACCGCTCCAAGCATCGATGGCATACAGTTCGTTCCTATCGAATAAATACAAGATATCATCGCAGGATACAACCCCGCGCCCCCAATCCAAACCTTTCTCAAGCACTTGCATCTCGCTCGTTTCCGTATCGAATCGCACAATACTTCCTGCCCATTCCTTCTGATTCATATCCGTGTGCACGATCAAGTTCCTACTGTCCGACAGCCATGTCATCGCCGTAATATAATGGTGAGCTGTATCGCGTCCCTCACACCCTATCGCAAGGATCGGCAGCCCCGTAATTTTGTCTGTAAACGATGTTCTCACCAGCATCTTGATTACCTCCTGTTACTGTGCAGCTCGCCCTCCTCCATGCCTTTCTGCGAAGGAAGGCATGAGGTGGAGCGATAATCTATGATCGAACGGTTCTTTTGGGTATATCGTGCAATTTATTTTACAGCCACCTTGGAGAGTACTTCTTCATCAAATTTCTTCGCCGTAGCATCAAGCAACGCTTTGACATCCGCATCTTTATTGGCAAACACCTCTTGCAGAACATTAGCCAATGCTGCATAGCACTCCTGTCCATTATACGAGGGCTCTGGAACACCTTTCATTAACTTGACCACTTCAGGATCGAATCTGTAAACGTTATCCGGATATTGATCGACAAGTTCCGCAATTTTTTTGCCATACTCTGAATCTGCTTTGTAGTAAGCAGGTGCCCCATAAAGGTATACATGACCTTTGGCTTTCCGGTCCTCCAGAATCAGCTTCATTTCTTCGAGTCCGCTTTCATTAAACAAGTCGAACGTTACGTAATTAAATGCCGCTTGCTGCACCTCAGGTGTTTCTTGTGGATTTATAACATCATAATTACCACCCAGCACACCGGTATGATCGCCACCCTTTTCCATCGATGGAATTGGAAGAATCATCAGATCTTCCTTATTCATACCACCATTGTTTACCGAATCCTCAATTTTTTCACCTAATACCATAGCTGCTCGGCCTTGTTTGAATAAATTGTATACATCACCGTAGTTTAAAGCCCAGTTCTGAGGGAGTGCATTGCCTTCCCATCTTAATTTCTTGACGAACTCCATTGCTTTGATTCCGGCATCGGAGTTGAACGCGGACGTTATTTGGCCATCGCTTACATTTTGTGTCGTTCCACCTGCCGCGTATAAGAAGTTCGTCCAGTTCCATCCTCCTTCATTGCCTTTGGCCATCATGGCAAATCCGGCAATTCCTTTGGCAGGATCGGCAGTCAACTTAGCCGCCTCATAGAAATCATCCCAAGTCCAGTCAGGTGTCGGTAACGGAACGTTTTTAGCTGCAAATAGCTTCTTGTTGATCATGACCGACATGATATAGCCGTTAGCAGGTATGGCGTACATTTTGCCATCGAGTTCGAAAGGCCCTGTCAACTTATCGTTGAAATCGTCTTTATGCTCATAACTTGTTAGAAACGGAGTTAAATCCGATAGCCATTTGTGTTCTAACAATACCTTTCCTTCTGTGGCAGGCGTACGGAACCAGGAAGGAGCTTGATGTGCCGCCATCTTAATGCCAATTTCATTCGGTGAATATTGCCAATCATTTTTTTTCAAGGTAACATTCGAGTATTTCTCTTCAAATCGTTTCATCTTTTTACTAACCATTTCGATTCCACTAATATTATCTGACTTCGGAAACTGGACGGTCATCGTGACCGGAGAAGTCTTCGTTGCCGCATCAGGGCTAGCCGAGGGTTCGTCTGTCGCACTTCCCTTGCCGGTATTTCCAGTATTACTGTTGCTTCCACAAGCGGATGTGATCATCGTCAAAGCGAGGAACGTCATGATGAAAAGATTCTTTTTCTTGTTTTTCAACTTGTATTGCCCCTTTCCTATCTTGGAATTGTGTGGATGACAAGTTCATGATACATGGACAGATTTTTGAATTCGATGATGTATTCAGGGATTGTGATGATGGATCCACCTGGACTATCCTTTGACTCCAGACAGATTAAGACCATGCATAATATTTTTCTGAAAGAACAAAAAGAAGAGAAGCGGTGGGACCATGATCACGGTCAATACACTGAACTTGACGTTCCAAGTTAAATTGAGCGATTGAATAATATTACGGTACACCACAGACGCAAGCGGATACTTCTCAGGTGAAGTCAACACTAAAGACGGCCAATACCAATCGTTCCAGGTTGACGTAAAGGAAAATATGAGCAATGTTGAGAAAACAGGAATGGACATCGGCACAGCAAGCCGGTAAAAACAATGTAATTCTGATGCCCCATCCAAACGCCCCGCTTCGAACAATTCCTTATTGATTCCATCAAAAAAGCTCTTAAGCAGCATAATATTGAATGCACTAGCACCTGCAGGCAGCCAGAATGCCCAGTAAGAATCGATTAATCCCAAACTCTGCAGGTTCAAAAAGCTAGGAATCATGTAAGTTGCACTAGGAATCATGAGCGTGCTCATAATAAAAAGTGTGATCCCCTTTCGGAAGGGAACCTTCATCTGGGAAAGACTAAAAGCAGCAAGACTTACAATGAGTAAAGCAATAACGGCATTCCCACCAAAAAGAATCAGCGTATTCCCTAAAGGCCGAATCAAATTCACATACTTGAATCCCTCCGAATAATTGCTCCATTGGAGTTGATGCGGGAAAAGGCTTGGCGGAAAGGTGAATATCTCCTGATTGGTTTTAAATGAAGAGAGGATCGTTGTCGCAAATGGATATAACATCGTCATGGCGAGTATGAGAAGGGCTAGCAACATGATAGAGTATCCAATCTGAACCGATCTTTTCTTGAAATCAAACGAAGACATAATACTGCGCTCCCGATTAGTCATGCTTCTTTGCTCCTTCCTTGGAAGTGGTAAAGTACGATGGACAGTGAGGTAAGCACCAGAAACATGAGAACCCCCATAGCAGAAGCTCTTCCATAATTTAAGTTCGTAAATGCTTCATTAATGATCTGATACATGTACGTAAGGGTCGCATTGTTCGGGCCGCCTCCCGTCATTGCCATATGGGTCATAAAACCTTGTGACGTACTGATCAACTGCAGAATGAACAGAAGGACATATAGGTGACGAATGCCGGGAATCGTAATATGGCGAATTCGCTGTAGGACTCCTGCTCCGTCAATTTCGGCGGCCTCATATAAGTCCTTAGGGATCCCTACAATACCCGCTAAATAGATCAGTGTTGTTCCACCAAATGCTTGCCATGTTTCTGCTATAACAATTGAGATCATGGCTATACTTTTATCGGTCAGCCACATAAACTGATGATTGCTAAGCCATGATGCGATCTGATTCGCCGGTCCTAGCGGATCGTACAACCATTGCCACATGCCATAGAGTACAACAGCCGGAACAATATGTGGCAGATAAACGATTAATCGCATGACTCCTTGAAACCGCCGTAGCTCGGATATTGCAATGGAAACGATACTGGGTACCCAGAAACCGAGCAGCACGCATAGAAACATATAATAGATTGTGTTCCATACAGAAATACCTAAGACACTGTTCGCAAACACCTCGCGATAATTGCTCAGACCAACGAATTTACTACCACTTATGAAGTCTACATTCATGAAGCTGTACATAACCCCTTTAGCAATGGGCGTCCAAAGAAACAAACTAAATACGATAATTGCTGGCAACAGGAAGATAATCCCCCATAAATAATCTCTGCTTTTTTTGATAAATGGGTTAACCGCCTTTCTGTCCTGAACGCTTGCGGCTTGTGTGAACACCCCCTCACATCCTTTCTCTTGGTATACTCCTGATTATATAGATAACCGGAGATAGACCCCATGACGACTCCTCCGAACTCTATGATGGATTCTCTTCATTAATAAAACCGCCCTATTCGGGCGGTTTCCAAGGTGATTATTCAGTATACCGGGCTAAATCTTCTTCGGAACGAATAACCGGAAGCTTAATCAAGACTTTCGTTCCTCCCTCTTCCCTTGCAGAATAAGTCAGTCCGTACGTGTCTCCGAATCGTAATTGGATACGTTTATGTACATTACGAATTCCAAAACCTTGGTCAGGAGCAGCCGTGCCCGACAGAATTGCAATAATTTTCTCCAAATCCAGCGGCCGGAAGCCATTATCCTCAACGGATATAAGTAGAGTACCCTCCGACTCCCCAATGCCGATCGATACTTCTCCCTCCCCGTCCATTTTACCGATACCATGGAGAATACTATTTTCTACGAGGGGTTGAACGATAACTTTTGGCAGCAAATAGTCCTCGATACCCTCTTCCATCTGAATGTGGAAATGGAATGAATGATTATAACGTTTCTCCTGCAGATGCAAATACGCTTCGACGTGATTCAATTCTTCACGAATTGTAATGATTTCTTTGCCACGACTTAAACCGATCCGCAGCATCGTCGACAAGTCCCTGACCATATCAGCTACTTCTGGCACGCCTCCCCGGATCCCATACCAGTAAATAGAGTCTAATGTATTGTAAAGTAAATGCGGCGTTATTTGAGAATGCATCAGGATCAGCTCAGACTCTTTCTGCTTGATTTCCATCACGTATTTCTCTTTGACCAACTGATTCAACCGTTCCGTCATCAAATAGAAGGAGCGGTATGAAGTACCTATTTCATCTTTTCTATCCGCTTCTGCATACCTTTTCATTTCTTTCCCCGGCTCATAGGAACGGGTGAGGCTGGCTAGTCTCGCCATCGGCCGCAAGACAGATTTCCCTAAATAAAATAGGAAACACAAAATAACGACGAAATAGCATATCGCGGTAATTCGGATAATATCCTGAACTTCATTATAGGAACCTAATAACGAGCTGAGTGGAATCTCATAGATGAGTCGATTAGCATACGAAATGCTGTCATGATAAACAAACATATGACTGTTGGTAACCCACACGTTCGGCAACAGTTCTTTCCCGTTATGCGGTATGGAGAAGGTTGATTCAGCAGTATCCGAACCGACCAGAACCGTACCTTCTTTCGTGTCGGTTAGGAATACTCTCGTATGCTCTGGAAGCGTAATGGAGTTCATTTCCGTAATCAGCAGATTTTCGATCTCCGTAGCCACTAATACACTGATCGGCTCCCCCCCATTAGATAGATCCGTGACAGCTCTTAAATAAGCAATCGTTTTATGCGAATTTGTATTGAAGCCAAACTGATCAATACGCTCTACTAAGCCTCTTCCGTCTGCCTCAATCGCTTTTTTGATCCATGCTCTTTCGTTCAGATCTTCAATAAAAAAAACGCCTGAGCCTGATATATTGGTAGCAGGGGCAAAATAATAGTTCGCTGGTCGTTTCGTCAATACAAACAGAGAGTAGTTCACATTCGTGGAGTAGTTACCCAGCATCGTCTCTGTTGCAATGTACTTTTGTATACTTTTCTTCATATCCAATGCTCTGTCATCTCTCCATTGCTGGATGAGATCGGAACTCATGATTGTCACTAACTTCTGGTCAATGGAATCCATCACTCTATCCATCGTCGCATGATTTTGTTTATTTAATTCGGACATGGCTTTCCCGACCTGCATTTTGATCGAAAGGGTAGCCCGATTGGAGGCAAACCAAAATATGAGCAGCATTGGAATGAACATAAACAATATGACAAAGAGCGAAGCCTTCTTCGTTAATCGTTGCGACTGCGCGCCTCTGAACAATGAGATTTCCCCTCCGATCCACTTCAATTTATTACAAGTTCTAGTCTTCCTCTCTTTGCCATTCAACGGAACTCATTTGGGTTACTCGCGGACAGCATTGGGACTCTCCCCGTAATATCGTTTAAACACACGGCTAAAATGCTCCGGTGATTCATACCCTACCTCGTCTGCAATTTCATAGCGCTTCTTGTGCGTGT
>DASYFA010000233.1:0-2588 GCA_036498705.1 Paenibacillus sp. | reverse complement strand
CGATCGCTGTTGTTCATGGATTTCTTAATTTCATAGAATCTAACGAGGTAGAAATCCATTCACAAAGGCGAACGCTACGCTTCTCCAGAATCATTTCACCCTCTTGCCTATTCCCTGCATTTCTTTTGTTCAACTTCTATATTAACCTGCATACAGCAGCTTGAGGGCTTTCTTCATTAACGAATCAACCTCTTCATCTGGCTTCAATTGATCCTTCAATTTCGCCCATACGCGGTCAAGCTCCGCATCTGTATAGCCCAACGCCTTCAGAGCTTCTCTAGCCTCCGGCCAGCCAGGTGTGACATTAACATCATCCAGCTCAGACACATCCGCCGAGATTGGATTGAACAGAGTCGCCCCGCCCAGACCTTCGAGCTTATCCTTGAGATCCAGAATCATTCGCTGCGCTGTCTTCTTGCCGATTCCCGGCAACTTAGTCAAGAAAGCGATGTTCTCATTATGAATCGCCGCAATCACACCATCCGGATTGCCGCCGCTTAGAATACCGAGCGCTACGCGCGGACCGATTCCTGATACCTCGATCAGCTTACGGAACAACCGTTGCTCCTCCCGAGTCGGGAATCCGAACAATAGCTGGGCATCCTCCCTGACATGATGATGTGTAAACACCGTAATCGTATCCTGCCCTTTGGCTGGGAATACGTACGGATTAGGACAGAACACGCGGTAACCCACGCCCTGTACGTCAAGCACAACATAATCCGTCTCTACATAAGCAACCTGGCCTCGCAAAAAATCGATCATGACCTCAATACCTCATTTAACTTGGAATTTAAAGTGTATGAATGCGCGTGGCAAATCGCAACCGCCAATGCGTCGGCTACGTCATCCGGCTTCGGAATGACCTTCAGTTTCAAGAACATTCGAGTCATCTCCTGTACCTGGCGCTTCTCCGCCTTTCCGTACCCGACAATGGCCTGCTTGACCTGCATTGGCGTATATTCCGCTACCGGCAGCCCCTTCTGGACCGCTGCAAGTACAAGTACACCCCTCGCTTGTGCGACCGTCATCGCCGTCGTTACGTTGCGGTTGAAGAACAACTTCTCGAGCGCTACTGCATCAGGTTTATATTTCTCGATTAACTGAACCATTCCTTCATATACATAGAGCAGCCTATCTTCCTCCGGCGTATGAGCTTTCGTCTCAATGCACCCATACTGTACCGGTGTACATTTGCTGCCCTCCTTATCGATAAATCCAAACCCGACAATCGCAATTCCCGGGTCTATCCCCAATATTCGCAAATAAAATCTCTCCCTAATTTAGAGGTAGTTCAAATCGTGAAAACTGGACCTTTTCAACTCGAATTTTAAGCCTTTATATCAAGAACTCTTCCAGTAACCTTCCACATTTCGCTTCCCCGATCCGGGAAGAACGCATGTCCGATAAGCGAACATATGTATTCAATTCATTATAACAAAAGATTTCTACGCTTGCGGAAAAAGTTTGTGAGAATAACAAAAAAGAGCTATTCCAGTTATGGAATAGCTCCCGACTTGGGAATTGCTATTATTTATGCTGCTTTAGCGCTTCCTGCGATACTTCCACCGCAAAATCACTGAAGGTTGAAAGTACACTGTTGTATTCATCAACATCCTGCACCCGGATTCCTTGCTGCAATTGTCTCACTACATCTTCTGGCAGCACACTCTCCATCGTCTCTACATCTAATTGGAAAAAAGTACGTAGTACCTTCTCCTCCTTAGGTGGTCCTTCGAACAAGCTCAAATTTCCATCCTTATCGATGCCCATATACCCTGAACGCTGACATTCCTCGGATAATCCTAAGATATGCTCTTCAAGCCAGACTTCGCCGAGTGAATCCACACGACCTGTCCACTTCGGATGCTCCTTGGCCAACGTTTCGATATCCTCCGCATCCATAATGCCGAGTACAGAGCGTTCTTCACCACAGGTATATATTTTATTTAAATGGACGATACGTGCCCGCTTTCGATCCTGGAGTCCCTTCAACCAATCAGCAGACGGCTGTCCAGACTGTTCCTCAGTATAGCTGCGAATCTTGCCCAGTGTCTCAAGCGCGAGCGGCTTACCGGTCATCAGCTTTTCAAGCTGACCCGACAGCTGCAATCCCATCCATGCCATTGCTGCAACCAGAGCGCAAGCACTAAAGGTCCAAATCGCACGTCTCCATCTTTTCCAGCGTCTTTTCCATTGCTTTTTTGTACGAAATATATTCACGATAATCCCCTTCTATCGACCTTTTTGAACATGCACTTATATTGTGACCGATAGAATCAGGAAATATACGGTGTTTCCTTGCGTGCCATCTTCTGAAAACACAAAAAAACAGCCATTCGCAAATGACTGTTCTTGATCGGGACGACACGATTTGAACATGCGACCCCCTGGTCCCAAACCAGGTGCTCTACCAAGCTGAGCTATATCCCGTTAAAATATATAATTGCTTATAATAAAAATGGCGCGCCCTGAGAGATTCGAACTCCCGGCCTTTTGATTCGTAGTCAAACGCTCTATCCAGCTGAGCTAAGGGCGCAAATATTGGAGCGGACGACGGGAATCGAACCCGCGACCCTCGCCTTGGC
>DASYFA010000232.1:0-5366 GCA_036498705.1 Paenibacillus sp. | reverse complement strand
CGTAAGATAAGTAATCATAGCCGCCACTACAAAGAAGACAACCGGCAAAATTTTGGAAAACTCCTTCTGCTGAGCGATCTCATCAGTAAACTGCTTGTAGCTTAAATTCGCCTCACGATGCAGAGTATACAGATAACTGCTGCCATTTTTCTCTGAGATGGCCTCCACTCTCTTCTCAACAAGGTCAAGCGGTACTATATCATCAACATCCAATAATACCTCATTATATTTTGTAATCCCAAATAGATTCTTACTCGTCATCTCCGAAACATAGGCAATTCCGTATTCCTGGTGATTCGGTGGGAAATCCGATGTATCCCGTGACTTGATCGTATATTCTGCATTCTCAATTAATCCAGAAACGGTTAATGGATATTGCTCGTTCTTGATGATAAGAGTCACCGTATCCCCTGTATGTATCCCATTCTCGCGAGCGTAATCCCGATCTACGGCAACACTCCCATATTCTTCAGGAATCTCTCCCTCCAGAAGAGTGAGTTTATTGATTTGTCTAGTCAGGGAATGGACCTTGAGAGTAGTTTTTAGATTGTTAATTTCCTGATTGGCGTTCAACACAGTGCGGCCTTCCGCTGTCCGAACACCATCTATGTATTCGAGCTCGTTAATATCCTCTTGGGAAACTTCAGAATAGTATAGCCAAAGGTCTGCCAAGTTACTTCTGGTAAAGTAGTCATCCGCATAATCCTCAAGATTTCTGGCAAAGTTAGAGAATCCGGTATAGAAAAAGGTGCCTATAAGGATCACGATCGTGATGGCGATAAATTGTCCCTTAAACTGTCGTATATCACGAAACAGCTTGTTTCTTAAATTCCCCATCACCATTCAATCCCTTCTACGGACTGCGGTTCTTCATTCCGGATCATATATTCAACTCTGCCGCTCTTCATTTTGATGACTCTGTCAGCGACCGGTGCTATCAAGGAATTATGTGTGATCAGCACAATCGTCTTGTTCTGTTCGCGGTTAATTCTCTGCAATAGCTTTAATATGGATTTCCCCGTTTCATAATCCAGCGCCCCTGTCGGTTCATCACATAGCAGGATCTTGGGATTTTTAGCAATTGCTCGAGCGATCGCTACTCTTTGCTGTTCTCCTCCGGAAAGTTGGGATGGAAAATGGCTTAGTCTGTCATCTAGTCCTACCATAGTTAGAACTTCCTTCGCACTATGCGGCTTATCCGTAAATTCGGCAGCATATTCTACATTTTCCTCAGCCGTCAGATTAGGAATAAGATTATAGAACTGAAATACAAATCCTACCGCTTTGCCTCTATAATCGGTAAGTTCTCTTTCGTTCATCGTTGTAATATTCCGACCATTCATCATGATCTCGCCTGAGGTTGCTTTATCCATGCCGCCTAGAAGGTTCAAGATCGTGCTTTTTCCGGCTCCGCTGGCCCCAAGAATAATAACAAGTTCACCCTCCATTATTTCAAAGCTTACTTCCTGAAGAGCATTTACTTCTACTTCTCCAATCTGATAAGTCTTGCAAATATGATCAAATTTGATCATGATCTTTCCTCCTTGTCTGAAGGAAATCAGCTATCGTATCAACGAGTATTTCTAGACTCTGCTCCCGGCTGGCCTCCCCATAATTAGATTTACAGGACGCTACATATTGTAATGCATCCATTAGATATGACAGAACGCCAAACGCCATCACATCATCTTCTGCTATCCCAAATATTTGCGCAGTTCTCTTGAAGTTATCCTGTGGCTTCTGTTCCTTCCATTCCTGTGCCTTACCAGGCAATTTACGAATAAGGAATTCAAGATCATCGGGCTGAACAAACAAAGCGATGCTATCTGGAGCAAGATATATTTCCTTCAACGCCCTTACTACATTGTCACGAAAATTACCGTCGTCATACTGGATAGTCAGAATAGTATCCAACATCTTCTGCTCGGCTTTTTTCACAATCTCGTACAGAAATTCTTCCTTTGACGGATAGTAGCTATAGAAGGAGCCTTTGGCAATCGAAGTTGCCTTGGTGATATCGTCTACTGTGACTCGTTTTAAGCCTTTATCGCGAATCAGAAGGATGCCTTTTCGCAGTAGAGCTTCTTTAATCAACTGCTTTTCTTCATCACTAACAATTTTCGGCATGTATGTCGCCCCTTTATTTTGACTGAATATAGAATTAATGGTCATTATAAATATACTCCTCGCCACTCTTTCTGTCAAGGCTTGAGATCAAGCAGATATAATAATACAATTTGACAATACTTATAAGGAACTCATGCAACGCAAAAAAGACGTTCAATTGTAAATGAACGTCTTTTTAAATCCGGTTAGATTAAATCAATAATAGCTACTCTTAATTTTTCGGCTTCTTCACGAATGGTGCTGCTTTCTCCAGTACTTCATCTTCCGTCGGACCGCTAACATAACGACCGTTAATGTAGACGAATGCTCTTTTGCCACATGGCCCACAATAAGACTTACAGCCGATTTTGATATCGGCATCTGGCGCCATTTTCTGCAGCTTCGGTACTAACGTCTTCATACGAATATGATTGCATTTATCGCAAATGCGAATGTCATTCGCCATCTTAGTGATCTCCATGATTACCTTTGGATGGATTCGTAATCACGAAACCTTCTTCAGGTAAGTACAAATAATCGATCTTCACACCATCGAGCAACGGCTCGTTCGCATCAACGAGAACATCGATTTCCTTATCGGTCGATACCAATGTCAATTTGTCATCAGGCTTGACCAAATCAAGGCCATAATGAGCATGGTCGCCATGAGCATGGGTAATCAACACCTTCAATACTAAATCTTTGTTCTCTTCCTTATCCATTTCTTTCTTTATCACTTTGGCCGCATTGCGGGTAATTTTGACTTTCATGAAACGACATCTCCTGTTCAGCAAATATGTTATAAATCTATACTGCCAATATTCCTATTGTAAAGAAACCCTGGCGTAGATGCAAGGGTCCTCCATATATATTCTGTAGATTGGAAACCCCAATCTGCTTGCGAACTTGCCGTCAAACCGTTGGATATTTACGCTCTGCTCGCGTTACGAACCAGTTCATTAATAGCATTGTTACCGCCATATCATCAATTGGAATGAACGGCAAGAAATCAGGCAGCACCCAATAGAGCAATGCCGGGACAGTAAGCAGGAGCTTGTCCAGCAAAGGAATTTGCGGGGATTGGAGCAACTGGGGTACCCGCTTGAAAATATGCGACCAATGACGCAGTGACCACAATTTCGACAATTTCATCGCGAGCCCTCCTTAGAGTGCGGGTTCAGGAACTACCTCCTACCTGTAGAATACCCTGTTTCCTCTCTTCTACACTAGTTTATTACCTAGACAATAACAGCACAAATCAAGCATGGATAAAATCCGGGGATAGTTCTATCCCCGGATAAACTCGAGCAGCAGCGGTGCTAGATCACTATAGATTGAGGCGAATTGTTCCGGGGGTAATGGATTCTTACCCTCACCAGCCTCTACTGTATAGCCTGGGCGACGGAAATTTAGAATGAACCAGTCCTTATAGCCCGCATCACTTCCGCTCAGCTTCACTGCACGGTAGCCACTCTCTTCTGCCATTCTATCTGCCAGTTCCTCCGCCTCCGGCGGTTCCTGATCCCGATAGTTCCAGTATATCTCCCGGCCTTGTGTATGAAGAGAGAGAACACGGCTGAAATCTACTGTCTCGGTCAGCTCCGCCAGCGCCTTGGCTTCTGGCTCGCTAAGCGGACAGGAGCCACTATAATCCTGAGATGCAGGACCACTAACCTCGCGCCGTTCGCGCTCGACCTCCCAAAAGGCCGGAAACTGATCATTCAGATCAACCCCGCGGATATTTGCCTTCCAAGTGGTGAAATTATCCTGTCCGCCATTCCACTCAAGCAAGCAACTTCTCCATCCATCTCCGGCAATCACAGCTCCATCCTGGGCTAAATCGACTCCATCCGGGTTAACCATTGGCACGATCCAGAGAGTCACTTGTTGTAGCAAATGAGTGATGATCTCCGACCGCTGCGAACAGGTGCATTCCAGTAGATCCTCCATAAACCGCAATAAGAGCGGAGTTGTAATCCATTCATTCGCATGAACAGCCCCGTTCATATGAAGATGCTCTGGACCATTGCCGATCATAAAACAGTCAATCGACCGCCCAAGAACACTCCGGCCGATACTACGACAGCTTAGATGTGGATATTTCCTCATCAGCTTAGTGCTTTGAGTGAGATAGTCAGCATAACGATAACCACCGCACACCTCAACAACAGGTTTCTCACCCCGATCTGCAAATTGCGATAACTGCATGTTCTCTCCTCCCTTTCGAGCATGTATTCCGTTTGTTAACCATGCCAGTAGCTGACCGCCGCCAGCACCAGAAGATGGAGCGGGTAAGAAGAGCGCCATAGCCAGCGCGGCATTCTAATCAACTCCAGCCTGCGCCACAGTACTGGACCTAGCACTATTAGCAGCGTTGGTATAATACTGGCCATTTGCACAACCCATCCATAAGCCAGTAAATAAATCATGTTAAGCAGTAAATGCATGAACAGCAGCTGATATTTCTGCGCATATCTGAATATAAG
Organism: Paenibacillus sp.; assembly: GCA_036498705.1. Taxonomy (GTDB): domain Bacteria; phylum Bacillota; class Bacilli; order Paenibacillales; family Paenibacillaceae; genus Fontibacillus. Next base: position 774 of record DASYFA010000232.1, on the reverse strand, counting down.
CACAAGAAGCAGTCCATATGCCCCGTAATCAAACGGGATAACCTCCACCAGCAGACTACAGCCAGCGATCAACAAGATCGACGGTATACCAGGTCTGAACTGGTCAAGCAAACGCATCAACAGAGCAGCCACCAGGAGCGTAGCCACAACATTTAATCCGCTCCGGCCCAGGGCGATCTGATAGGGAAGCTGAGACAGGACCGTAATGATCGTAAGCCGCAGCATATATTTGCCGAAGCTGCTTGTATGACGGAAGCCCTGAACCAATGCATAAGCATAGATCGGGAAGGCGATACGGCCGATAATACGCCATATTAATTCTCCGGGAAAGAACGCTGCTCCGATATGATCCAGCAGCATCGTAATGATCGCGATCCATTGCATAGGATCTCTCCTCAAAATTTAATGGTTCCTTTTTAATATTATTTTGTTACACTTAAACTACTTAAAATATGTAAGTTGAATAAATTGAATACGTATTCAAAGAGAATTACTTCTAATAGTTAGTGTTTAAAAAGTCAGACTTTCAGCACCGAGAAGGTTGGATAAAGCTAGGGACTGAGGAGCGGAGCGTACGTAGTTGGTACGTGAGCACCGGAAGGCCCGGCTGAATTCAAGATTCGATGTCGAATAGCTTCATGATTTACTTCGTGTTAGATATAGAATTTAATAAGTTATCAGCGGAGCTGATGAAATTCTATATCGCAAGAAAACCTACCTTTATATCGCGGTCGCTCATCTTTGAGTTGCTTCGATCAGGTTTTCTTATCAAAG
>DASYFA010000231.1:0-26793 GCA_036498705.1 Paenibacillus sp. | reverse complement strand
TCGCTGTTGTTCATGGATTTCTTAATTTCATAGAATCTAACGAGGTAGAAATCCATTCACAAAGGCGAACGCTACGCTTCTCCAGAATCATTTCACCCTCTTGCCTATTCCCTGTATTTCTTTTGTTCAACTTCTATAGTTATGATTTATGTTGGGAAACCACAGGCGGGTAACCATTCTTATGAAAATGATACCATAGTGCTCCGAAGCCAATCGCTGCGAAGAGGGTCATCATCATCCCCATTTGATACATGAGGGCAGGTCCGAAGTCTTGGAAAGTGAATCCGCCAAGAAGACCTGCAACGATCCCGGTCACCCCGCTGAGCATGAAGCTGTATACCGCTTGTCCTGCAGCGCGCGATGAGCTGGGGAGGAACAAGGCGATCGACCGTGTACCAACATAGAAGAATCCGCCAAAGGTGATCGCATGCAGCAATTGAATGATGATAATCTGGGTGGGATGCGTAGCGTCGGCCATCAGATTCCAACGCAGGGCGAACAGAATGCTGACAATCGTTAAGGTGCCGATCAAATAAGTTATTTTATTCTTCAGATAACGGTTCAACAGAACGAAGGCGGCCATCTCAAGCAGTGTGGACAGAAACACCGCTATTCCAACTGAAAGTCTATTGCCACCCAGATCGCTAATAAACAAAGGCATGAACAGGGCGTTGATAGAGTTGGGTATGGCCACGAAGAGTCCGAGCACGATAAAGAGGACAAAATATTTGTTCTTCAGTACTTGTCGGAATTCTCTGCCGCTGATCCAAGGCATATCCGCCGTATAACGAGATGACGGAAGAATTAAAGTCGAGCTGATCGACAAGATGAGCATAATGCTGAACAGTAAGGAGAAGCCATTTTTACCTGTCGCATCGATCGTAATTCCCGCTGCAAGAGCAGCGGTTGCCCAACCAAATGAGCCCCATAACCGGTAGGTCTCAAATCTCTGATTGGAATCGGTCACATATCCCAGAGTTAAGCTGTTGCTCTGCGAGAGCAAGGGGCTCTGGAAGAAGAAGACCAGCATAACTACAATGTATAGCATTTGAAAAGTATCTACTCTAAACAATAGATGACCAATCGCGAGCAAGCCGATCAGCATGACAAGCAGGATTAACCGGATATTGCGGGACCGGTCGCTCATCAGTCTCCAGAAGGGATGAGCAAGCAGAGAAATGAGTGGTCCGGTTGAGATCAGAATACCGATCTCCAGCTTGTTCATTCCAATATCCTGCAAATATAATTGAAAGAAGGCTGCAAAGATAACCGTTGTCCCATAGATGAAAAAATTCAGAAGTCCCAATGATAGCAAAGAGGACGATTGATGTTGATTGTCCGGCAAAAGCGCCATTCCTTTCTATTGGTGGTTGTTCGAAGAGGTGTCCTGATCGACCCTGATTCAAAAGTGCTATAGCATCAATTTAACACACAGATGAAAAGGGATACAAACCAAGTTTTCTTTAATCTTACATTATTTATAAATAGAAGGTGGATAATCTGTGGAGATCACATCAATTATTATAGCTGGTGGCAGGTCAAGTCGTATGGGAACCAATAAAGCGTTGCTGACACTGAACGGCATGTCGGTTATTGAGAGGATGACCTTGGAACTGAATCCGGTATCGCAGCAGATATTGATTGCAGGCGGACAGCACGATGATTATAACCATCTTGGCTTAGAGGTTGTAGCTGATCAATACCCGGATATGGGCCCACTTGCCGGATTACATGCGGGATTATCGGCAACAATATCAGAGTGGAACCTGGTAGTGGCCTGTGATATGCCTTTTGTCCATAGAGGTGTCTTCGAAGCCATTGCGGAGCGGGCGGCACGAGTGGAGGAGGAGAATGCTTTTATCGAGCAAGAAGGGCGTATCCAGGCCATCATTGTCCAAGCCGGCGGAAGGATCCAGCCTTTACTGGCAGCTTATAGCCGGGATGTGCTACCGGGATTGCAGCTTGCTCTTGAGAGTGGAAGGCTCCGAATGAGCGAATGGGTGACTAGTCTTCATGTTGACTATATAGATGGGGCGGATCTGGCTGATAAGCTCGGTGACACGGAACGAATGCTGCAATTTAATATGAATCGTATAGAGGATTATGAGTGGGTCAGAACTGTAACAATGTTGTAATATATATCACAAATAAAGCGTTTTCATTAGGATATAATGGAAGCAGAGATACATGATCCCCCTTAATCATGTGTCGGTATATGGAAGAGAGATGATTTCCGATAAGAATAAGGAAGTCATCTTTTTTATAAAGTTGGGTATAAATGAATTTGGACTTGTATATATATTTCGCAAAATAGAAAAGGGAGATGAACCGAAATGACTATGTTGTTCACTGAACAGGTTGTCATATCGCAGGATCAGGCTAAGTGGCTGAAGCTTAGGGGCTGGGGATACCGGCTGCTGGTGGATTTCTTGGGAAGACCGCCTCGTATGTCTCTGATTGCACAATGGCATAGCCAGGTGGAGTTGAACAACACCGTTCCTGTGAGTGGTGGCGGTCGCAGATTGATCAATTATTTAGAGAGTATACCGGAGAATGAGATTCGCCGGGCTTGTTATAGTGAGGCCGAGGAATTTGAACGCTTGTTCATGGGTCCAACAGCGAAGGTGCCGACTTGCGAGAGCTTGTATCGGGCCAGAGAGGAAGGGATCGATGCGTTAGAATGTGCTTCAGATATCAGAACATTCTATATGGAGAGCGGTATCGTATTTAATAAGCTGAACGGGGAGCGAGACGACAATATCGCCCTGGAGCTGGAGTATATGGCTGTCATGTCGGAGGAAATGCTGGATAAGCTAAATCTGCATCAAAGTCTTCTAGAAGGATTGGATCTGCAAATCAGGTTCCTAGAGTCGCATTTGTTGAAGTGGACGGAAGGATTTACATCCAGCTTGACTGCGGCCACCACCAGTCCGTTGTATATCGGGCTGGCTGAGATGATGAATGAATTTCTGAATGAAGATTTGAATAGATTGCAAGCATGGCGTGCCCAGCTTCATTAATTAAAATTTCGAGTGAATAGTAAAAGACCACTGCGGCGTTATTTGCCGCAGTGGTCTTCTTTGTTTATGCTGAACAATTTGTCTTAATCTAGATCATGGGTTACCGGGCCGCGCCGACGGAATTTCATCAGGAATTCGTAGACGACTGGCACAATCACGAGCGTCAGCAGTGTGGAACTGATGAGACCTCCGATAACGGTAATCCCGAGACCGCGTGATATAATACCTGCGCTGTTCTCCAGACCTGTTACGAGCGGCAACAAGGCGCCGATCGTAGCAAGAGCCGTCATCAGAATCGGACGCAGACGGGTAGCTCCGGCTTCCAGTAGAGCTTCACGGGTCGTCAGACCTTCGCGTTCTTTATGAATAACACGGTCGATCAATACGATCGCGTTCGTGACGACAATACCGATGAGCATCAACACGCCCATCAAGGCGGATACGTTCAGCGTCTCACCGCCAATCAGCAGACCAACAATGGCTCCGATGACGATAAACGGCAAGGAGAACAGAATGGTGAATGGCGCCAAACCACCGCCAAATGTTACGACCAGAACGAAGTACACAATGGCAATCGCTGCGAGCATGGCAATACCAAGCTGGCCGAAAGTGTCATTAATTTGCTCGGTTACACCACCGAATTTAACGGTGACGCCTTCCGGCATATCCATCTTGTCGATTTTGTCCTGCAAGGATGTAGATGCCTTCTGTACGTCTGAGGTGAGCACATTCGCGCTGACTTCAACGACCATCTTGCCATCTATACGCATGATCGAGTTCGGAGAAGTCCCTTTCTCGACCTTCGCTACTTCCTTGATGGGAACTTGCATGCCAAGCGGCGAAGTTATCGTCTCATTTTCAATATCTGCAACACTGGAATAGGTGTTGCTGTCCGCTTCAATGTAGACATTATAGTTCTTGCCGTCAATATCCACTTCCGTCAATACCGGACGTTCGTGAACCGGGCTAAGCTTCATTGCAATCTGGCCTGCGGTAAGTCCGAGTGAGCTCAGCTTCTGTTGATCCGCTACCAGTGTATATTGATCATAAGTCTCGGAGAGACCGGTCTTGCCTTTCTCGAACTGCTTCGTGTCTTCCTCGATCCACTTCAGGATCTGATCAGAGACTGGTTCAATCTGCTCCAGACTATCTCCAAATACGTTGATGGTAAGCGAGCTTCCACCCATGCCACCCATCATCGTCGCGGACATGTCTGACCAGTTGCCCTCAGGTACTTCTTTCTTCAAGCCTTCGAGTAATTCATCCTTCATTTTATCGAACTGCTTCGTATCCTTATCATATCCGATATAGAAGAGTGCCGAGTTAGATGACGATCCCATGCCCATCGGGTTGCTTCCACCGATGGAGTACTGTATTTTCTCTACTCCTTGTTGATCGAGGACATATTTCTCGGCCTTCTGCATTTTAGCTTCTACATCTTCAAGCAGCTCACCAGGAGCTGGTGAATAAGTTACCATTACATATTTATCACTTTGCTCCGGCAAGAAGCTTACGCCGACTAGCGGGGTTAAGAACAAGCTGCCGACGAGCAACAGGACGGCTGCGCCAAAGGTGATTAATTTATGAGACAGACACCAATTAAGAGCTTTCTTGTAATACAGCGCGAGGCCTTTCGGATTGCTCTCATGGTCATGAGTATTCTTCAAGCCCTTGCGGAACAGGGTATGAGCCAGAGCCGGAACAAGCGTGATAGCGACGAGCAATGAGGCCAACAGCGCGAATACCATCGTCAGGGCGAATGGTTTGAACAACTGGCCAACCATGCCGCTCACGAATGCCATCGGCAGGAAGACGGCGATCGTTACGATCGTAGAAGACATGATCGGAACGAACATTTCGCTTGTAGCTGCTACGATTAACTTACCGCCACTCAGCTTCTCGCCGGTAAGCGACATTCTGCGGTAAATATTCTCGATGACGACGATCGAGTCGTCGACAACCCGTCCGATAGCGACTGTCATCGCTCCGAGCGTCATCATATTAAGCGTAATATCCATCTGTTTTAGCAGCAGTACCGCAATCAGTAGCGAGAGTGGTATGGAAATAATGGAGATGATCGTCGAGCGTAAATTCCGCAGGAAGATTAGGATGATCAGGACTGCGAACAAAGCTCCGAATACGGCTTTCATCAGCATCGTATTTACAGAGTCCGTAATCGGCTGTCCTTGGTCGAGCATCACGGTGAAGCCGATATGACCGAATTGCTTCTGCAGTTCCTCAGTTTTGTCCTTAACGCGGTTCACGACATCCACTGTATTGGCATCGTTATCTTTAACAATCTGAATGCCTATCGATTCCTTGCCGTTCGTACGCGAGATCGATTCAGCCTTACCAATCGTCTGGATCTCGGCGATATCGCTAAGCTTCACCGTTGGTATCCCAACTGGAATGGCTCCCATGGCACCTTGTGGAGCTGCGCCAGCCCCATTGCTAGCAGCGGAGTCTGGAGCAGGAGTAGCATCGACTGCCCCTGGAGCGCCTGCAGGCGTATTGCCCTGTCCACCAGCCGCTCCGCTTCCGCTTGGAGCACTGGAGGATGCGCTTGGAATAACTGGAATGGCCAGATTATTCAGATCATCTACTGTTGTGATATTGCCATCGACAACGACGGCTTTCTGTGACTGCTCCATATTGAACAGACCAAGCGGAACGCGCAGCGCTGAGCCTTGTACGATTCCTTTAACAGTATCTTCGCTAAGGCCTAGTTCCTTCATTTTGGCCTGATTGAATTTAAGGCTAACCTCTTTGATATATTGTCCGGCAATTTGCACGGAGGCAACGCCGTCAAGATCCTCCAGAGCGGGTCCGATTTCATTGTTGATCAGCCGGGTGAGCGACTCCAGATTGCCTGACTCTGTGTCGGACACGCTGAGTGAGATGACTGGCATGGAGCTCAGGCTGAATCTCATGATTTGCGGTTTACGTACACCATCTGGCAACTGGACGTCGTTCAGTGCTTCGCGAACAGCAGCTGTCGCATTGTCCAGATTCTTACCGTATTCAAATTCGATGAAGAGGGAGGATGCATTCTCCAACGAGGTTGAAGTGATCGTCTTAACACCGTCGACATTACGTAATCTTTGTTCGAGCGGCTTGGTTACATCCTGAACAACGCCTTCTGGCGCAGCGCCTGGATAGACTGTCGTAATACTAAGGTAAGGAACGTCAATATTAGGAATGCTCTCTTGCTTCATGGTCAGGCCGCTGTATAGACCGGTAACCGTGACGATAATCGTCAGCAGCCAAATCGCAAATTTATTGCGAATTGAGAAATTAATCAAACTCTTCATAAGCAGGGTTCTGCTCCTCTCTTTTTCTCCTATTAATTAGTTGATCTTATATTACGCTTGAGCATAATAGGGTCGCAGCAATCTTTGCAGCTCCTCGAGGCTGCTCTCTATCTGAGGAAGATCAAGATCTTCCATCGCGGCGACCATGCCTTTCAGAATGACTCGGCGAGGCCGTGGACGTAGCAATTCTTCTTCAAGAATGTGCAGCGCTTCAATCCCTTGTTCACGCTCGCCAGCGTCTCCGCTTTCTTTCTCCAGAAGTTCCTTCATTTCCTTGATGGTGAGAAGGGGATGCTTCTCCGGCTCAGGGCTATTCTCACCGCATTTTCCAAAATCGTAAAGAAGTGCTTCTGGTATTAACGGCGCGGGCTGGGTCTTTAGCATGAACTCAACGGTTGAATCTAGTATATCGATCAGATAGACAGCAATTCGATGCGTGTCTGTGGTCATGTTATGATCGAAGACCAGTTTGGCGTAATTACCGATCATGCCGTGGGAGAAGATAATCAGATCGGCCATATAAGGGTTAATTACTTCTCCATAAGCGGATACAAGTATTTTTTTGGTATAATGAAGTAACTTGGTGTTATTTTTATTCATGATGTCGGGGTTCTTATAGATATTCCCTTTGATGATCCATTCCTTAAATTGCATGAGCAAGAACTCTCTAAGCTCAAGAACCAACTCAAGTAGTACTTCGACCGCACGAATCAGTCTGTCCCGCGGCGACAAATCCGTTTCCTGCTCAACCTGAAGCAATTCGGCTTGAAGCATCTGGAAGCAGTATTGAAATAGGCTGAGCTCCAGCTCATCCTTGGATTTGAAATGCAAATATAGACTCCCCTTGGACATTCCACACAACTCTGCGATTTCTTGCATTGATGTTGCAGAAGAACCTTTTGCCGCGAACAATTGCATGGCGGTTCTCAAGATTAACTGTTTTTTGTCGTCAGATTTGCTAGACAATGAGTGACCTCCTTCCCGATCTGACTTATAAGTACTGATTATGACCTCTGAGTCAGACTAATTATAGTATAAAAAAATGGGGGATACAAATTTGCTGCACTTATAAGCCGAAACTGGCAGGGAATAAGGGATTTCCATAAATTCTGTGGGAAGAAAGACAAGCTTCATGTACAATAGAATCATGTATTTTTGAAGAGAGGTACCGTTATGAGACGTGGATTACAGATCATATTGATCGCAATCATATTATTTGCGTTCTACTTTTTCGGATTTGGTATATTCGGTAAATTCGGAGGGATGCTAGTCAGTATTTTTCAGACGCTGACGGTAATTACGATCAGTTTGGCTATATTCATGGAGAACCGTAATCCTTCCAGTACCTTAGCTTGGATCCTGGTATTGGCACTGCTGCCGGTAGTCGGCTTGGTGCTCTATTTTCTGCTTGGTCAGAATTATTTCAAGAGAAGAAAATTCGACCGCAAGGCGGAGCAGGATCAAATGAGCTACGAGCGGATCGACAACAGCGCCACCGTGTTGCCGCGTGATCTATCCCAGTTCACGCCTGCCCAGCAGAGAATGCTCCAATTGTCACAGCGTCTAGCCCGCACACCGTTCTCTATGGCTTCCCGTACAAGAGTGCTGACGAATGGGGAAGAGACGTTCTCGACACTGCTCAGGGAGCTGAAGCAAGCTAAGCATCATATCCATATGGAATATTATATCTATCGTGCCGATGCGATCGGCCGAGAGATTCAGAAAACGTTAATCGATAAGGCTCGGGAAGGTGTCGAGATACGCTTCATGTATGATGCTGTCGGCAGCATTGGGCTCTCGAAATCATTTATTAATGAACTGCGGGCTGCTGGGGTCAAGGTCGGAGTATACGGCCCGATGCGCTTTCTGGCGCTGTCGAGCCGGGTCAACTATCGCAACCACCGTAAAATCGTGGTCATTGATGGAACGACAGGCTTTATCGGCGGGCTTAATGTAGGGGACGAGTATTTGAGCCGCAATAAGAACTATGGTTTCTGGCGTGATACGCATATGTTGGTTAAGGGGGAGGCCGTGAGGTCTCTGCAGATTATTTTTCTGCAGGACTGGCATTACGTATATGGCGAGCGAATTATAGATCAGCAGTATTTATCGCCCGAATTGGTTCCTGGATGCGGCGGGGCGATTCAGATCATTCCGAGCGGTCCGGATAATGAGAGCCGGACGCTGAAGAATCTCTTCTTTGCTATGATTACATCAGCCAAGAAGTCGGTGTGGCTGGCCACTCCGTATTTCATACCAGATGATGATATTCTCTCTGCCCTGCAGGTCGCAGCGATGTCAGGGATCGATGTACGCATCCTATTCCCAGCACGGCCGGATAAATGGCTACCATTTCTCGCTTCTCACTCTTATTTTCCGTCCCTGCTTGAGGTTGGGGTGAAGATCTATGAGTATGAGAAAGGCTTCCTTCATTCCAAGCTGCTCATCGTTGATGGAGAAGTGGCGACGGTAGGTACAGCCAATATGGATATGCGCAGCTTCCATTTGAATTTTGAAGTGAACGCATTGCTTGTTCAGAGCGATAGTGTAGCCAAGATGGTGAAGGATTTCGAGCGGGATTTGTTCTCTACCAAACTGATTGAGAAGAAGTCCTTCATGAACAAGAAAATATATGTGCGATTCATGGAATCGGCGGCCAGATTAATGTCACCATTGCTATAAGTGCGTGTTCAAAAAGGCCCGGCTGAATTCAAGATTCAATGTCGAGTTTGCTTCCAGATTCACTTCGTGATCAAAAGCGGCTTGCGGCTTGTTGAAGTAGAGATACAAGAGGAGGCAGGTATCATGTCGGCGAAGGGTAAGGTCTTGATTGTTGGATCGGGCTTCGGAGGACTGGCTTGCGCGATAGGACTCGCGGGTCGGGGCTATCAGGTGACTATATTGGAGCGTAAGGATCGTGTAGGTGGGAAGTTGCAGCGGATCGTTATCGATGGCTATCGGTTCGATTGCGGGCCGAACACGATAGAGCTGCCTTTCGTGTTCCGCAATGTGTTCCGCAGCGTGGGACGCAGAATGGAGGATTATGTATCTCTGATCCCACTCGAGCCCAGGTCCCGGAATATATTTACGGACGGAAGTGTGGTGGATATGACCGGCGATGTTGAGGCAATGCAGCATCAGATCGATACATACAGCCCGGTAGATGCGCTACATTATCCAGCATTTCTGCAGGAATCGCGGATGATGTTCCAGAGCATCAAGGGGAGATTGATAAGTCGACTGCCGATCGGGAACAGGGAGAAGTGGAATGTCGGCATGTTGAGGGAGATGTTAAGCGTCGTCCCTCTGTTCAGGAGATCGCTGAACCGGGAGCTGCGTCACTTCTTTGCACATCCCAATTCACTGGCCTTATTCGGAAGGTATGCACCTCGGGTTGGCTCTTCTCCTTTCCTGGCACCTTCAATGTATGGGATGATGCACAGCTGCGAGATAGATCACGGTACTTATAGCGTTCGTGGCGGTACGTATGCTCTTGTTGAAGCGCTGCAGGAGCTCGCGAAGGAACTGGGCGTTGAGATTAAGACAGGGGTCGAGGCCAGACAGATTCGCGTTCAGGGAGGGCGAGCCTGCGGGATAGAGACGAATGATGGATATTATGAAGCGCCGCTGATCGTTATTAATGGTGACTTATTATCTACCACCCAGAAGCTGTTAAGTGAAGCGCTTAGGCCTTCGTTAAATGATCGCAGGATCGCCTCCATGGAGCCTTCATTGTCCGCGTTCGTACAGTTGGCTGGGGTTCCCTCATTATATGACCGTTTGCTTCATCATACAGTATTCTTCTCGGATCGCTACGAAGAGGAGTTCACTGAGATCTTTGATCAGCGAAAGCCGCCTTCCAAGCCATCCGTATACATATGTAACTCTTCTTATTCAGAGAAAGGGGCCGCCCCGGAGGGACATAGCAATCTGTTCATCATGACATATGCTCCATATTTATCCGATAGCTGGGATTGGGAGGAGCAGCGTGAGAGCTACGCAGAGAATGTGTTATCCACTTTGCGAGGATACGGGTTACAGGGAATTAATAAGAACCATGTACTCAGTACTTATTCGCCTGATCAGTTAGCTCGTGATACGGGAGCCTATCGTGGGGGAATATACGGAATTGCTACACACAATCCCCGGCAAATCCTTCGCAGGCCAAGCAATCGCAGCCGTGATGTCCGAGGGTTGTGGTATGTAGGAAGCTCCACCTATCCCGGAGGGGGAGTACCTTATGTAACTCTTTCAGGTCATTTGGTCGCTGGGTATATCGCGCATGAGATGGGCTGAAGTGCGGATTTGCAAGCACAATTTGGGTAAATATAGTTGTTATATAAAGAAGAAGGGGGAATGAAGTATGGGCGCTACATCTGAACGCAAGACGGAGCATATCCGGCTCTGTCTGGAGGAACAGGTGAACGGAACGGGAATCAGTACCGGCCTGGAGAAGTATGCGTTCCGGCATAATGCTCTCCCAGACCTAAATTTTAATGATATCCGTCTCAATACGGAATTTCTAAATATCGCGGTGCGGACTCCGCTGCTCATTAGCTCAATGACCGGAGGCAGCGAACTGGCCGGAACAATCAATGAGCGTCTTGCCGAAGCCGCGGAGCGAAGGGGCTGGGCGATGGGCGTCGGTTCCGGCCGGGCTGCGGTGGAGAAGAAGGAACTGGAGCCAACCTTCGCCGTGCGTCGTTATGCCCCGAGTATTCCGATCATCGCCAATGTGGGTGCCGTTCAGCTAAATTACGGCTTTGGCGTGGAGGAATGCATGCGGGTAGCCGAGATAGCCGGGGCGAACATGCTGGTGCTGCATTTGAATAGCTTGCAGGAAGTATTCCAGCCGGAAGGGGATACCGCCTTCGCTGGCTTATTGGCACGAATTGAGGATGTATGCCGGACGCTGCCGATTCCGGTAGGGGTCAAGGAAGTAGGCTGGGGGATCGACGGGGAGACCGCTCGTCAGCTCCACGAGGCTGGTGTGGCCTTTATCGATGTTGCTGGGGCGGGAGGAACGTCCTGGAGCCAGGTTGAGAAATTCCGTAATAAGGATCATGTGCGCCGCGCGGTTGCCGAGGCCTTCGCCGACTGGGGCAATCCGACCGCCGAATGTATCGTTGATGTACGGAGTAAGGTCCCCGGGGCAGCAATTATCGGTAGCGGAGGATTGAATACAGGGGTTGATGCAGCCAAGGCACTAGCACTCGGGGCAAATCTGGCCGGGCTAGGCCGGGCCGTGCTGGAACCTGCCGTCAATTCAGAGAAGCGACTCGATGAGCTGCTGGAACGGGTCGAGCTAGAGTTACGCACGGTTATGTTCGGAATCGGGGCGGCAAATATCGATGAGCTTCGAAGTACTTCACGACTGGTTCGTAGAAGCTAATTTCATTTATATCCGATAAATCCGGGTAGAATTATTATATTTTCATTGACGACTTCTAGATTATCCTATTATATTGAAAATAATCGTGATAATTAGAAGGGAGAAATGACGTTTGAAACCATCCATTTGGAAGTGGAACACCCGCACGGTAGTAACCATTGGTGTAGGGACCGCCCTGTACGGAGCAACAAGTTGGATTGGCATTCCGATCACCGTCGATACGCAGATCCGCCCTGCGATCGCCCTGCTCGCTATTCTTGGAGCGTTGTTCGGGCCAATCGTCGGTTTTATTGCCGGATTTCTCGGACATGTGATCAATGACTTTATTACATACGGCACGGTATGGTGGGGATGGGCCCTAGGCTCAGGCATAACCGCCGCTTTTATGGGGCTAATTTACTTGGTTAAGGGCTTTAATCCGATGGACGGGGAAGTCAAGAAGAAGCATTTTGTACAGTTTTTCATATATGGCGTACTCGGTATTTTCATTTCGTTGTTATTCTCCTTCTTGTTCGACATCTATGTGATGGGAGAACCAAATGACAAGATGGTCATACAGACGGTCGCCGCGGGTTCTGCCAATCTGGCTGTCTTCATTGTACTGGGTCTTCCTGCGGTCTGGGCCTTTGCCAAGCGCAATCGTAATAACACCAATTTGAGCGTGGACAGATAGGAGATTCAATTATATTATGCAGGCGGTCTTATCTTTTCGTAATTTTAGCTTCCGTTACAAGAGCCAGTCTCAGGCGACGTTATCTGATATTCATCTAGACATTTATAAAGGCGAGAAATTATGGATCGCTGGGCCTAGCGGCTCCGGCAAATCGACTTTGGCCCATTGTATCAATGGGCTTATTCCTTTTTCATACGGTGGAGAAATTTCCGGTCAGCTACTTATTAACGACCAGGAAGCGGCGAATCAGACGATATTTGAACGCAGCCATCAACTCGGCACGATTCTGCAGAATCCCGATGCTCAGTTCGTCGGACTGACGGTTGGAGAAGATGTAGCGTTCCAAATGGAGAACGAAGCCCGGCCACAGGAAGAGATGAAGGTCAAGGTGATCTCGGCTCTGGAACTGGTCAGGATGGAGGATTATGAAGGGAAAAGTCCTCATGAACTATCCGGAGGTCAGAAGCAAAGCGTATCGCTTGCCGGGGTGCTCTCTACACAAGCGGATATTCTGCTGTTTGACGAGCCGCTGGCTAATCTGGATCCAATGAGTGGGATGCGGACGATGGAGTTGATCGATGAGATCCATCGCAAGAGCGGCAAGACGGTTATCATCATTGAGCATCGGGTTGAGGATGTTCTTAGTAAGCCAGTCGATCGGATTATCATTATGAATGACGGGAAAATCTGCGCAACAGGCACTCCGGATGAGTTGTTGCGGTCTGGTGTCTTGCCCGAATATGGGTTAAGACAGCCCTTATACCTCGATGCTCTCGGTTATGCCGGTGTTCCGCTGGAGATAGTTGATGATTTGAGTACCCCTGAAGGCATCAGAGCGAAGGGTTCTCTGGAGGACAATTCTGCTACAGGTCATCTTGACGTATCTGTGGAGAACGAGATCACAGTGCAGAATGGGCCTTTGACCTCGGCCGTCATGAACAATGGCCCTGTCTTCAGCAAGGTGAAGGAGCGCCTGGAACACTGGGTGGAGACCGTTCGACCCCATCTTCAGTCCAGTAGCCCGTCGATACTACTAGAACTCAAGGATGTGAGCTTCGCTTACGATTCGGGTACAGATACGATTCATGACGTGTCGCTCTCGATCAGGGAAGGAGAGACCGTCGCCCTGTTAGGCAGAAATGGAGCAGGCAAATCAACGTTGTCTAATCTGATTACCGGGTTACTCCGGCCAAGGGCCGGATCGATTCTGTACCAAGGCGAGGATATGGGGAAATGGTCGATTCGGCGACGTGGCGAAGAGATCGGTTATGTGATGCAGAATCCGAATCATATGATTACACAGCACATGATTAAGGATGAGATCGAACTGGGGCTGAAGGCACGAAGAATGAGCCCTGCGGAGCGGGAGCAGCGGATCGCCGAGGTGCTGAACATTTGCGGCTTGTATCCTTATCGCAATTGGCCGGTGTCGGCACTTAGCTTTGGTCAGAAGAAGCGGCTGAGTATTGCCGCCATTCTAGCGCTGCAGCCCAAGTTAATGATATTAGATGAACCAACGGCAGGTCAGGATTATCGGCATTATACTGAATTTATGGAATTTATAGCGAGCTTGTCCAAGCAGGGTATGGCATTCTTGTTCATTACACATGACATGCATCTAGCTCTAGAATATGCGGACCGTGCTGCCGTTATGGCGGGGGGACGGATCATTGCCGAGGATTCCGTGGGCAACGTATTATCCGATTCCTTAGTGGCGGAACAGGCAAATTTGCGGGAGACGAGTCTATCGCGATTTGCAAGGAGCTTTGGGCTATCCTCACCATCCCGGTTCGTAGAAGCCTTTATCGATAGGGAGAAGGAGAAAAAGGGCCGATGAACAAGACGGGGAATTTATATGTTGATGGAAATTCGTTTTTTCATCGAATGGATGGGGCAATTAAGCTTATTATGCTGCTTGTATGGACTGTGTGTACTTTTCTATTCATGGATGTGCGCATTTTTGCAATATTGCTGACCGGAGGGATCTTCATGCTGCTCTCCGCTGGGATCCCCTTTAAGAGAATGGCGGTATTATTTTGGTTGATGATGATCTTCCTCGTTATAAACAGTATCTTTATCCTGCTCGTTACACCAAGGTTCGGAACATCGTTAACTGGATCGGATACGCCGCTTCTTCCGCTTGGATATAACACCATCAATGCGGAGACGTTGTTTTATGTGCTGACCTTATCTTTGAAGTATTTTACCTTGTTGCCTATCACGCTGCTGTTTATCTTCACTACGCATCCGAGCCGGTTCTCAGCCAGTCTCAATAAGCTGAAAGTTCCCTATAAGCTGGCTTATTCCATAAGCATTGCCCTGCGTTATATTCCTGATCTGACTCAGGAGTTTCGCAGCATCCTCAATGCGATGCAAATGAGAGGGCTTGGCATTTCGCGAAGTGACGGGAGTCTGAAAGTAAGAATTCGCAATCTGTCGCTGGTTATCGTCCCGTTGCTGCAATCTTCACTGCAGCATGTAGAGATAGTGTCCGATGCGATGGATTTGCGAGGCTTCGGCACGAAGCGCGAGCGTACCTGGTATATGGGAACTCCTACTTCGCAAAGTGATAAGCTGACGCTAGTTCTCTGCGCGATTCTGCTTACGGTATCGATCCTATTGAAGCTAAAAGTGGTCCAGCATTTCTGGTATCCATTTTAAGGATGAATGACTTTAGTGAACGATATTCTTGAAATATATGCTGCGGATATGTACTATGGTTGAAGGTGAATAAAGTTATTAAATACTGAGGAGTTGTCATAGATATGGCTTTGAAAGCAGGTATCGTGGGCCTTCCGAACGTTGGAAAATCCACATTGTTTAACGCAATTACCCAGGCGGGGGCAGAATCCGCGAACTATCCTTTCTGTACGATCGATCCGAACGTCGGTGTTGTAGAAGTACCGGATGAGCGCTTGGACAAGCTGACCGAACTCGTTACCCCGAACAAGACTGTGCCGACTGCATTTGAATTCGTGGACATCGCCGGATTGGTGCGCGGGGCAAGTAAGGGCGAAGGCCTTGGAAATAAATTTTTGGCTCACATCCGCGAAGTGGATGCGATCGTTCATGTCGTTCGCTGCTTCGAAGATGAGAATATTACCCATGTAGACGGGAAAATCAATCCAATTAGCGATATCCAGACGATCAATCTGGAATTGATCCTCGCTGACTTGGAGAGCGTGGATAAGCGCATTGACCGTGCCCGCAAGAATATGAAGGGTGGCAACAAGCAGTATGAGCAAGAAGTAGCCCTGCTTGAACGTATCAAGGAGGCCCTCTATAATGATATGCCGGCGCGCAGCGTGGAGCTGACAGATGATGAGAATCTGATCATTCGTGATCTGCACCTGCTCACCCTGAAGCCAGTTCTCTATGCAGCTAACGTTAGCGAAGACGGAGTTACGGATACGGACAACAATCCATTCGTACAGCAAGTGATTGAGTTCGCGGCTGCTGAGAATGCAGAGGTCGTGCCGATCAGCGCGAAGGTTGAGTCGGAGATTGCTGAGCTGGAAGGCGAGGATAAAGCCATGTTCCTTGAGGAGCTGGGTCTAGCGGAATCAGGACTTAATCGGTTGATCAAAGCGGCGTATCGTCTGCTTGGCTTGTATACGTACTTCACTGCTGGTGTACAAGAGGTTCGCGCTTGGACCATCCGCAAAGGTATGAAGGCTCCACAAGCAGCAGGGGTAATTCACTCTGACTTCGAACGCGGCTTCATCCGTGCAGAGGTCGTATCCTATGAAGATCTCGTCGCTGCAGGTTCGATGAATGTAGCGAAAGAACGCGGTCAGCTTCGTTTGGAAGGCAAGGAGTATGTAGTACAAGACGGAGATGTTATGCACTTCCGCTTTAATGTGTAACTGGAATTCGTGTTAATGTGAGAATAGTTATGCGATTGAATAGAGAAGCCTGCCGATTTTCGGCAGGTTTCATCATTTTTTCGATAAAAAATTTAATATTTCGTGTTTATTAGGGCAAATATCCAAAATTTGTGTTGAGAGGAAATGAAGCACTTTAGTATACTAGAAAAGATATTTTTTAAGTCTTTTTATAATTTAGGAGGGATTTTTTATGGGGATGGATTACTCAGTAGCGAGAAAGAGCCAGCTCGATTCCAGAGAATTGCTGCTGCTTGAATCTGAAGTGAAGAATCAGGGGAAAAACATGGTTATCGCTTATGTACTCTGGTATTTCCTTGGTCTTTTTGGCGGACACCGTTTTTATTTTGGCAAGACTGGTTCTGCAGTTGCGCAATTAATTCTCTCAATCACAGTGATTGGTATGATTGCTACCTTTATCTGGTGGATCGTGGATGCTTTCCTCGTTCACACTTGGGTGAAGGAACACAATGCTGTTGTTGAGAACCGTATTATTGACAACATTCTTGCCAACAGAGGTATCTCTGAAAGGTACCCAATTTAATGCAATTCAGTAAACAGAATCTGACAACGAATGAGTTGATCGTCCTCAGTTCAGAAATGCGCAAGCGAGAGAAATCGCTCGTATTTGCCTATCTTATGCTCCTGATGGGGCATCTGGGGATACATCGCTTGTATTTGAAAAGAACGGTCTCCGGCATAATCCAACTCGCGTTATTTATTGTTATGTTTATTTCTTACATCATGTTTATTGTGCTGGTTGGTATCGACGATACTCTTGTAGATTCTAATTTGATGATACCGGGCTTTATCGCCATGGGAATTGCGTTGGTTGGCTTCATCGCGCTGACGATCTGGGTCATTGTGGATGCCTGCCTTCTGCCGGGTATCGTCAGAAGCTGGAACTACAATCTGGAGCAGACGCTAATCGCCCAGATTGTAGCGCTTAGGCCGGTAGGTGAGCCAATGAGCCGTCCGGGTCCGGGTCAGTTCAACTAAGGGATAGTCGTGAACCTTAACTTTACAGTTGAGTTCACGGCTATTTTTATATATATTTGTTAAGAATCTCATACGGATGGTTTGCAGTTGGGCCAGTACCCCATCAGTGTCATCTATGCAAGAGTGTACCCAGTATGGTATAATAAAATGTCAGCTGAATAGCTGAATTTTGTTTGTATAAGACGAGTTAATTTTAAGGATATTGTTATTTGAGAGAGGTGAATTTCCTTGTTGGACCGACTTCAATCCCTGGCTGATCGTTATGAGAAGCTTAGCGAGTTGCTTTGTGATCCAGATGTAGCCAATGATACGAAGAAACTTCGTGATTACTCCAAGGAACAATCAGATTTACAGGCCGCTTATGAGGCTTATACCGAATATAAACGCGTGATGGAGGAGCTTGATGCCGCTAAAGCAATGCAAGCGGAGAAGCTGGATGATGAAATGCGCGAAATGGTCAAAATGGAAATCGAGGAACTTTCTGCACGTAAGCAAGAATTGGAAGAAGTGATCCGAGTGTTGCTTCTGCCGAAAGATCCTAATGATGATAAAAACGTAATCGTAGAAATCCGCGGTGCTGCCGGTGGCGATGAAGCCGCACTGTTCGCAGCGGATCTGTACCGGATGTATACCCGGTATGCCGATTCTCAAGGCTGGCGTGTAGAGGTCATGGATGTGAACGAGAACGATCTTGGTGGCTTCAAAGAGATCATCTTCATGATTAATGGCCGTGGTGCGTACAGCAGAATGAAGTATGAGAGCGGGGCACATCGTGTGCAACGGATTCCGGCAACAGAGTCTGGCGGACGTATTCATACTTCGACCTCGACGGTTGCCGTTTTGCCTGAAGCAGAGGAAGTAGACGTAGAAATTCTTGATAAGGATATCCGCGTAGATACGTTCTGTTCCAGCGGTGCTGGCGGGCAGTCCGTTAATACGACCAAGTCCGCGGTGCGTGTTACTCATATTCCTACGGGAATCGTAGCGACCTGTCAGGATGGCAAATCGCAGAACTCTAACAAAGATAAGGCATTACAAGTACTTCGGACGCGAATTATGGACGTGATGCGTCAGGAAGAGGAAGCTAAGTACGCTGGCGAGCGGAAGAGTAAGGTAGGAACCGGAGACCGAAGCGAACGGATTCGGACCTATAATTTCCCGCAAAGTCGGGTGACCGACCATCGTATCGGCTTAACTCTGCACAAGCTTGATCAAGTGATGAACGGGGAGATTGAAGATATTTTGTCAGCCCTGAACATTGCTGAGCAAACAGAGCTCATGGACAAAGGAGAATAATGCCTTGAAACGTAACGGATATCAACTATCTGGAGCGCTCACAATTCTGGAAGCCCGCAAAGAGGCTTCTTCTTTTTTGGCGGATGTTGGTGTGAACGAGCCGGACTCCAACGCAGAGCTGCTGCTTCGTCACGTACTCGGGCTTGAAGGATCGAAGTACCTTCTCGCCCTTCGCGACCCGTTCCCGACCGTGAGCAGGGAGGCCTGGGAGGCGGCCATTAACCGGAAGGCCGCAGGAGAGCCAGCGCAGTACATTATCGGGGAACAGGAATTTTACGGCTTGACCTTCAAAGTCACGCCGGCAGTACTGATCCCCCGCCCAGAGACGGAGCTGTTGGTGGAGCAAATCGCCAGACTCGGCGATTTGCTGTGGCCCGGCGGCGCTCCGCAGGCCGCCGACATCGGTACTGGCAGCGGTGCGATCGCTGCCGCTTTAGCTCATCTGCGCCCAGCCTGGAGTGTCACGGCGAGTGATATCTCGCCGGAAGCGCTGGCGGTGGCGCAGGACAATGTCCAGCGGCTCGGCCTGAATGTGAAGTTCAAGCAGGGGAACCTGCTTGAACCGTTCGCCGGCGAGCCGCTGGACATCGTAGTGTCCAATCCGCCGTATATTCCGGCGGATACGATCGAAGAGCTGCAGCCGGAGGTGCGCGATTATGAGCCGCGCGGTGCGCTGGACGGCGGGCCGGACGGGCTGTATCCATATCGCGTCATGATGCAGCAGCTCGATCTGTTACCCCGACCGCCGAAGCTGATCGGCTTCGAGCTTGGTATGGGCCAGGCAGCGGATGTGGCTGATATGCTTCGCGCCGCGGGGCATTGGCGCGAGATCGTGACGATCCCGGACTTGGCCGGAATCGATCGTCACGTCATTGGCCTAGCTTAATGAAGCGGTGAATGTCCAGGACTGAGTAGCTTTCAGCTATACAGTAAACATGGAGACTAAAAATGTAACTTATTGAGTCCTTTATACGTTTTTGGATTGAGATGTGAGGTATGGAGGAATATGGTGTTCTCAGCGAAATGGACTTTGAACGCAGTTTTTTTTACAATATGAAGAATAGACATATTTTTTGTTGTGTGTCATATCGTTGTTACCTGCGGTAACAGCCAACAAGATTGATCCAGCGGACGGGGGACAGGATCCATGCTCAACAAATTCAAGAAAATAGATTATACGATCGTGTTCATCCTATTGCTTCTGATGGGCATCAGCATTGCTGTGCTGTATAGCGCTACCTCGAATACGCAGTATCATGGATACCAGCTTCGGATGGCTATGTATTATGTTATAGGTTTTGTCATTTTTTTTGGATTGTCTTTGATAGACTTTCGCTTGATTGTTAAGTACGCCTTATATATTTATTTGCTTGGGATTGGGCTACTGGTTGTCGTTATGTTTATCGGTAATACCTATTACAATGCGACGGGCTGGATGACACTCCCGGGCGGGCTTAGCTTCCAGCCGGCGGAATTCTTCAAGCTGTTGCTTGTTATATTCCTGGCTCATGTTCTGTATCGCAAGCGCAAGCCTCAACTGGCTTTCTGGAGAGATGTAATACCGATTTGTCTCATCGTCTTCGTTCCATTCATGATTGTTATGGCGCAGAATGACCTTGGTAATGCGCTCAGCTATCTTGTCATTCTGGCAGGGATGTTATGGATCGGTGGCATGAAATATTCCCATGCTCTGATTGCCCTGGCGATCTTCGCCGGATCAGTTATCGGGGGCATTAGCGCTTATAAGATTTATTATGAGGAAGTCCATAAATTTTTTGCTGATATTGGCCGTGAGCACTGGATTGAGCGGATTGACCCTTGGCTCGTGCCGGATAAGGCAACAGAGAAGGCAATCTATCATACGAAAAATGCCAAGCTCGCGATTGCTTCCGGCGGAATGACGGGAGAAGGCTATATGAAAGGTGCGACCGTGCAATCGGAACGGGTTCCATTAACGTATTCGGACTCGATCTTTGTAGTGATCGCCGAAGAGTTTGGTTTCTTAGGAAGCTCGGTGCTGCTTCTGCTATATTTTGTACTGATTCACCGGCTGATTCTGATCTCATTGGAATGCAGGGATCGAAGTGGGCCGTTGATTATCGTTGGAATTGTTGCCTTGTTCCTCTATCAGATCTTCGAGAATATTGGCATGTTTATCGGGCTGATGCCGCTGACAGGGATTACGCTGCCGTTCATAAGCTACGGTGGGACCTCGTTGGTCATTAATATGGCAAGTATCGGCATAGCGATGAGCATCCGGATTCACGGACAGGAAGTGGAAGAAGAGCAGACTTCGTCTGCTTCAACACGGCAATCGTCTGCAAAGTCACAATAATTCGGCAGGAGGCTCTAACGAGACTCAAGTTATCTTTAACGAAACTACAGATCGTTATTATGGCGAAAACAAGGGGATTTGGGCTCTAACGAAACTACAGAACGTTATTTAGGGGAATATTTGTTTTGAGGTGCTTATTTACTATAATAGCGATACCCTGTTTCGTTAAAATATTTTGAAGCCTTTTTTGGTGCAAATAACGATACCACGTTTCGTTAGAGGTTGATTAAGCTGTAGTAAGGACCTCGATTCGAAGATGTGTCTAACGCAGCCAGCTAGTTGTTTATTACAGTAACTTATGGGAACCGCTTCGAGAGAGGCGGTTCTATTATTTTCTATCTTTATATGCAAATTTAGTAGTTTGCTAGGTTTACGTTACCCCCGACCTGTCCATACTGATAAACATCAGGGATACGTGAAGGGGAGAGTTGGCATGGGGAAGGTTAGAAAGTCTATTGCACTCATTTTTTTTAGTGTTCTTATTCTATTCATGTCTTGGGAAGGACAGAAGGTGGATACGGCTGCGGCGGATGGACTGATTCCTCAGGAGTCGATCCGGTTAAGAATATTGGCTAATTCCGATGGAGTGGGCGATCAGGCGGTAAAGCGTAAAGTTCGTGATGCGGTAGTTGAACAGATGAATGCTTGGGTTGGTGAACTGGAGGACCCGCAGAGCCTGGATGAGGCTAGAGGGGCTATTCGAACCCATTTGACGGAGATCGGAGATCAAGTCAAACAGACGTTAGCCGATAATGGTGAAGAGTATAGCTACAAGGTCGAGCTGGGGATTGTTCCGTTCCCGACTAAAATGTACGGAGGCGCTGTCTACCCTGCCGGTAATTATGAGGCGCTACGCATAACGCTGGGAGAGGGCAAAGGGAAGAACTGGTGGTGCGTGCTCTTTCCACCGCTATGCTTCGTGGATGCGGGCAGTGGAGATGCGCTAGCTAAAGAAAGAACGAAAGCGACTGAGAAAGATGCTTCCGCCTCGTCGGATACCGTAAAGAATCCGAAGGCGAAAGTAAAGACGGTTTCTGCTACTGTCGACTCTTCTGATGAGCCGCGGCAGGTACAGCCTGAAAAGACAGAGGTACGTTTTTTCTTATGGGATGCGCTGGTCAATTTGTGGCAGGGAATTCTGAATTTATTTTAAGATAATAGGTCAGATTACACTAGTTGATCTTGATTGCCTAATTGAATAAAGTACAATTTAATAATGAATAAATAAGTGCTTATTTACAATTAACCGGGTTCTTAATAGCCTAATTTGAAATATAACTGCGTATATACACTTATTCGATAGATTTTCTGCAAAATCACAGCCTAAATTAGAAAATAGTTGCCTACACGCAGCTATTTTTTTAATTGGGGAGAAACATCAATCAGTAAGTGTATTTTTGCAATTATTATTTTATAAGATTACCAGGCGGTTATTTGGTCTATTTGCTTATTGATATAGAGGTGAAATCTTCTGGATGATAGCCGCTGTTGTTCACTTGGTTCGGCAGATCGGTATAACGGGGTGAGATCGTATATCGGATTGGTTATAATAGAGGATAGGCAAAAAAATGAGTTCGATGTGCATGCGGTATTAACGGCATTCATATGTACCATATTCTATATTAAAAGTTTGGGATGATAATAAGATGAATCAGTCAGATCAGAATCAGGAAGTGGACAAGGATATATCTCCATCGGTAATTGCCGACGGAGAAGGCTCGACTCAGGCAAAGAACACACGCTGGTGGGATGTACGATCGCTAGTGACGAAGTGTGATGGTGAAGGTGAGAGCAAAGGCGAAGGTAAAGGCGGCCAGGGTGAGGGGCGAGACAACGAGCGGCAAAGTATGGGTCAGACCAACGACCAAAGCGCAGAGGTGCCGTCAGAAAGTGACTTGGAACGTGCCAAGGAGCAAATCCGAGAAGCCGGCAGGCTGCTTGCTGCGGGTGGTGTAGTTGCCTTTCCGACCGAGACAGTCTATGGTCTTGGGGCTGACGCGCGTAACACGGCGGCAGTTGAGGCGGTATTTGCCGCCAAGGGGCGTCCATCTGACAATCCGCTGATCGTCCATATCGCGGATATGGGGCAATTGGACGGATTGGTGACAGAGGTGAATGAGACCGCACGGCGGCTGATGGAGGCATTCTGGCCCGGGCCGCTAACCTTGGTGCTGCCCGTGGCTGAAGGCGCCGTCTCGCCGCGCGTGACGGCGGGGTTGTCCACCGTTGGCGTGCGCATGCCCGCCAACGATATTGCGCTGCGGCTGATCGCCGCAGCGAACTGCCCGGTTGCGGCGCCAAGCGCCAACCGGTCCGGGCGGCCGAGTCCGACGCTGGCGAGCCACGTCGGCGAGGATCTGGACGGCCGTATCGATGGCATCGTCGACGGCGGGCCCACGGGCGTGGGCCTGGAGTCGACGGTTGCGGAAGTCGGCCGTGACGGGGTTGTGACCGTGCTCCGCCCAGGCGGGATCACGGCAGAGCAGCTCGCCAGCTTCGCGGCGGGCGTGCGCTTGGACGCCGCCCTGCAGCAGGCGGGCGGCGGCACGGACATCCCGGCGGCGCCACGCGCGCCGGGAATGAAGTATGCGCATTATGCGCCGCAGGGCGCGATGCGCATCGTGAGCGGGGCCGCCCCGGAGGCGGTGGCGGCCAAAATCCAGGCCGAGCTCGATGCGGCGGCCCAGCGCGGGGAAGTGACCGGTGTGCTCGCTTTTGACGAGCACATCGCTCACTACCGCGCTGACCTGGTCCTCTCGCTCGGCAGCCTGGCTGCGCTGGAGACGGCGGCACACCGTCTATACGCAGCACTTCGCCGCTTCGATGCTCGCGGCGTCACTTACATCATGGCCGAGTCATGTTCGGAAGAAGGACTCGGCTCCGCAGTGATGAACCGGCTCTTGAAGGCCGCCGGCCATCAAGTGATTCATGTATAAGGATTGGTTTGTAACTGTTTAGACGGGAAGGAGGCCAGACAGCAATGATTACGATTGGATTGGTAGGCTGGGGAGATCAGGATGATTTGTACCCAGCCGGGACACCGGCGAGCCGGAGGCTGAGCATGTATGCGCGGCATTTTTCTATTGTGGAAGTGGATAGCTCCTTCTATGCGGTACTTAATCCGGATACGTATCGTCGCTGGCTGGCCGAGACGCCCGCTCATTTTTCATTTTTTCTCAAGGCATTTCAGGGCATGACCGGGCATTCCCGCGGTAAAATGAACTATAGCGGCCCCGGGGAAATGTTCCAGGCCTATCTGGATTCGATTCGTCCAGTCGTCGAAGCAGGACGCTTGAAGGCGATACTGTTTCAATTTCCGCCATGGTTTGACTGTTGTCAGGAGCATGTACGTCAACTGCGGGCGATCCGCAAATGGATGGGTAGTTTACCCCTCGCCATCGAATTCCGCCATCAGAGCTGGTATGCTCCGGAGCATCAGGAAGGAACGCTCGCTTTCCTGCGTGAGCAGGGCTGGATCCACACGATATGTGATGAGCCTCAAGTGGGACAAGGTTCAGTGCCGGCAGTACTAGTCCCAACCGATCCAGATCTGACATTCATTAGACTCCACGGACGCAACGCCGAAGGCTGGGCTCTGAGCGGGGCAGAGAATTGGCGAGAGGTACGCAATTTATATCGCTATAGCCGTGAGGAATTGCTGGAGTGGCAGGACAAGCTAACTGAGATCCAGGCCTTGGGTACTAAGGAGATCTGTATGATCTTCAATAACAATTCTGGTGGAGATGCAGCGTTAAATGCCATAGAGATGATGTCTATTCTCGGACAGGAGACGGCAGAGTTGCCACCGCAGCAGCTTGATTTATTCGCAGGAGGAGATTCTTCTTAATAGCGGGTAGATGTTAGCCGATTTATTAATGTAAGACTAGCGTTGAAGGGCAAGCCCTTCTCATGTAGATATAGAATTTATAAGTGGTCGCTCATCTCTGAGCGGCCTCGTTAGAGACTTTCTTATGGGAGGACAACCTATGGAGACTTTAGAACTTGTACTTATGATGTTATGCTTGATCGGAATATCGAATGTGATTAATCGTTTTATCCCATCTGTTCCTGTTCCATTATTGCAGATTATTCTGGGGACAGCCGCAGCGCTGCTACCTTTAGGATTGCATTTGGAGCTGGATACGGAGCTGTTCCTAGTTCGATTCATCGCTCCGCTATTATATAACGATGGCAAGCGGACGCCGAGGGAGGAGCTATGGGAGCTGAGGGCTCCGATACTGCTACTCGCGCTTGGGCTTGTGTTTGTAACGGTATTTGCTGGAGGTTATTTTATTCATTGGCTGATTCCTAGCATTCCGCTACCTGCAGCGTTCGCCTTGGCGGCCATACTATCTCCGACCGATGCTGTAGCGGTCTCTTCTCTGGCAGGCCGTATTCATCTGCCCAAGGGCATTCTCCGCCTGCTGGAGGGTGAGTCGCTGATGAACGACGCCTCTGGCCTGGTTGCATTCAAATTTGCGATAGCAGCTACGGTTACAGGTGTATTCTCGATCACAGAAGCCACTGGCAGCTTCTTATTGATTTCTGTTGGGGGCCTAGTCTGCGGAACGATTGTCGCCTTCCTGATCGTATGGCTCCGGATGTTTATCCGGCGTCTTGGTATGGAAGATGTGACGATTCATATGCTCATTCAGATTCTGACTCCATTCGCGATTTATTTGATTACGGAAAAGTTCGGGCTCTCCGGAATTTTGGCTGTTGTTGCTGGTGGGATCGTGCACGCGATAGAGAAGGACCGCACGGAATCGATGCAGGCAGAGCTTGAGGTGGTATCGCAAAATACTTGGTCAGTTATTCTGTATATCCTTAACGGACTTGTATTCGTGGTGCTTGGACTACAGATCCCTGGGGCCACAGAGACGATTCTGCACAGTCCGCATTATAGCAATCTTCAGGTGTTTGGGTTTATTGGAATCATATCGGTAGGATTGATTCTTCTACGGTTCATCTGGGTGTATCTATTCTGGGAAGGCTCCTGGCTGCTTGGTAGCGGAGATACATTAGAGAGACCGAAGCTAAATTCATCGGTGCTTCTCTCCTTGTCAGGGGTTAGAGGAGCGGTGACTTTAGCCGCGGCATTCTCTATTCCTTACTTCTTACAAGACGGAAGTCCTTTCCCGGAACGGGATCTAATTATTTTCCTTGCGGCCGGGGTCATTCTCTGTTCACTAATATTAGCCAGTGTTATCTTGCCTTTATTGTCTAGGTCTGACAATGGTGCGTTGGAAGATGAGGAGAGCCGGGAAAGAGAGGCGCAAACTCGCATGATTAAAGCGGCGATCCAAGCGGTTAAGGAAGCGACGACCGACGAGAATAGGACAGCGGCGAGCTATATCATTACGGATTACCGTCGTCAGTTGCTTACTATGCGTAATAATGAGGATATGGATTGGATGAATAGTAAGCGCGATAAGGAGTTAATGAAATTACGGATGACTGCCCTACAGGCGGAGCGCCGGGAGATGCAGAATATGCTCGATCGTGGAGAGATAACAGGCGAGCTGGCCACGAAGATCGAAGAGGGTATGAAGCAGATGGAGATGCTCATGTCCAACAAGTTCAAGGTCGTCATGCTAATCTCGGTATATCGGCTCCGTCGCTTATTCTCGAAGCTGTTCCTGAAGAACAATAAGAAGCGTATTCCAGCCGGGAATCTGGATCAGGTTCGCGCACTTCGAGCACGTACGTCCAAGGCGGCGATCCAGGCAATTCAGGAATCGATGAATGATGACAACCGCCAGGCCGCTCTGACTCTTCTAACCCAATACGATGAAGTACAGCAGCGTATGCAGGGCGTTACCGTAGATATTGAAGATGAGGATCTGTTGAATCAATACAAGAATGAGCTTCGAATCCGGGGGA
>DASYFA010000230.1:0-2316 GCA_036498705.1 Paenibacillus sp. | reverse complement strand
AAGGCGGCGGAGCGATGGATGCAGCATCTGCAGCGGCTTTGAATAATAAAGCTGAAGTTGCTTCACTCGTCAAATATGCTGTTATCATTGTATCGACGTTGCCGATCATTGCGGTTTATCCGTTCTTACAGCGTTACTTTGTCCAAGGTGTCATGATTGGTTCCGTTAAGGGCTGATTTTGAACATATATACAAAATAAAGGGGAGGATTTTTGAATGCAAAAGTTTCGTAAACCATGGGCACTATTGTTGTGCCTCACGATGCTCATCTCGATCCTATCAGCTTGTGGTTCATCCAATGATTCCAAAGCAGCTAAAGACGGTGAAGGCACGTCCACGACAGCTTCTGATGTGAAGAAAGAAGGATTCCCGATCGTTGACAAGCCGATTACTTTGACCATGATGGCGCCGGATGTTGGGGTTGCCGATTGGGAGAAGATGCCGGTATTGCAAGAGATGGAAAAGTTGTCGAATGTGAAGTTGAAATTCCAGAATGCACCGCAAGACAGCTTTGAGACCAAGAAAAATCTCGTATTTGCGAGCGGTAGTCTTCCGGATATTTTCTACGCAGCGGATTTGAAACCTGCGGATCAAGTGACGTACGGCAGCCAAGGCGTTCTTATTCCCTTAGAAGATCTTATTGATAACTACGCACCAAACTTGAAGAAAATTCTAGACGAGCACCCAGACATCCGTAAGTCCATGACAACGCCAGATGGTCATATCTATGCGCTTCGCACGATTGATTTATCTGCGGTATGGTACCGCGGTCCGATGTGGTATAACGGCAAGTTCTTGAAAAAGTTTGGTATGGATAAATTGCCAGCTACGACAGAAGAACTATACACATATTTGAAACGCGTAAAAGATGAAGATGCGAATGGCAATGGCAAGCAAGATGAAATTCCATTAACTTCTGTAAAATTGGATGATTTGCGCATGTACTTCTTCGGCTTCTGGGGTATGTACGATGAGGTGATTTACTCCGACAAAGAAGGAAAAGTACACTACTCACCGCAAGAAGAAGGTTACAAAGGTTACTTGACATTCTTGAACCGTCTATGGAGCGAGAACTTGTTGGATCACGAGACATTCTCGCAAACCGACGAGCAGAAGAAAGCTAAAGGTAAAAACAATCAAGTCGCTTTATTCAGCGATTACTTCCCTTACTTCACACTAGGCGGTGAGCCAAGCGAAGACAATCCGATGATGACGCCGGTAGCAAGTGATATCGCAGGAACACCTGTATATGGTAAACACCCAGGTCTATCTTCGAACGGTACGTTCGCGATTTCAAGCACGAACCCGAACCCTGAGGCTTCGATGCGTTGGGTAGATTACCTCTACGGTTATGAAGGCGCTACACTGTTCTCTAAAGGTCCGGAGAATCTGTTGTGGAAATATACAGATAAAGAGAAGCACGTGAAAGAATGGCTTCCGGTACCAGGCGGTAAAGACCGTGAAGAGTACAAAGGTTCATTAACACCGAACTATGGTATCTTGAATCCAGGCGCTAATGATGTCTCGTTCAGCTTAGGCTTGAGAAGCGACTTCGATAAATGGATTGACAAGGAAAATGAAGCGAAGCTTACGCCAATTGCTAAAGCTCCTTTCCCTGACGTATATCTATCCGTTGATGAACAGTCTCAAGTGTCTGCACTTCTATCTGACTTGAATACGTATGTGAAACAAATGGAAGCGAAATTCGTAACAGGCGCAGAACCCATGGCGAACTGGGATAAATACAAAGCTCAGCTTCAAAAAATGGGCAGCGACAAAATCGTAGAAATCTATCAAGGTGCTTACGATCGTTGGAATGCTAGCAAATAATCAGGCTCTATAGATCATGAAAAAACAACTTCCCGATGATGTTCAATCATGGTCGGGAAGTTGCTACTATTTAGTCTACATTTAACGTTGTCTCTGGATTTTCAGTTTGTGAATGCATCTGGCGGTATTGCCCTGGCGTATACCCGGTTTCTTTCTTAAATTTACGGATGAAATTCGGGGTATCCAGATAACCGACACGCATGATGATATCTTTTAACGGATCGTTCGTCGTTTTCAAATCATGCATGACCGCTTCCACCCGTTTCTGCCAAATATATTGGATGAAGTTAATGCCAACCTTCTCTTTGAACGAACGGCTAAGGTGCGAAGGGGAAATCGTAAACTCGAACGAAATCGTCTCTAGACTGAGCGTATGATCCATGTAATGGGTATCAATGTAGTTCACAATTTGATCCATGAGTGAGTGTTCTTCCTTCTTATGATTTCGCTCAACTTGGACGCAAATCCGAGAAGCAAGAATGTAGAA
>DASYFA010000229.1:0-9052 GCA_036498705.1 Paenibacillus sp. | reverse complement strand
TTTTGATCACGAAGTAACACTGAGAGCTAATTCGGCATCGAATCTTGAATTCAGCCGGGTCTTCCGGTGCTCACGTACCCACTACGTACGCTCCGCTCCTCAGACCCTAGCTTCATTCAACCTTCTCGGTGCTGAAAACCGATCTTTTTGAACTCGCACTATAAGTGAACTGGCAAGGCTTACACTTCAAAATGTTCAAGAAGGACTGAATGCTAATGGATAAGATCAAAGTGGTCGTTATCGGAAGTTTAAATATGGATATCGTAGTTGAAACACAGCAATACCCGCAGGTTGGAGAGACGCTGCTGGGCGAGCGGGTACGCTTCATTCCCGGCGGCAAAGGGGCCAATCAGGCGGTGGCCGCAGCGCGGCTCAGCGCCGAGACTTCGATGATCGGGGCTGTCGGCAGCGATGCCTTTGGTAAGGAATTACTAAGCTCCCTGCGGAAGGATGGCGTTAACGTTGACGGTGTGAAGCGCTTGGAAGGAACGACGACAGGCATCGCTTCCATCTATGTAGCAGAAGGAGACAACAGTATTGTCGTTGTTCCCGGTGCGAACTATGAGGTGCAACCGGCCGATATCGACCGGCATGAAGATAAGCTGAAGCAGGCGGATATCGTACTTCTGCAGCTCGAAATTCCAGTAGAGACCGTGTTCTATGCAGCGAAAAAGGCGAAAGCACTAGGCAAGACGGTCGTGCTCAATCCAGCACCGGCACAGCCGCTTCCCGATGAATTATTCGCTTACGTCGACTACATTACGCCGAACCGTACGGAACTCAGCCGATATTCCGGCGTCGATGCGGACGGCGAAGCATTAGAGCCGGCGATGCAACGAATGAGGGCGAAGGGAGCTGCTCATGTTGTAACAACGCTAGGCGCTGACGGGTCGGCTTATCTGGACGACGAGGGGAATATGCACAATATACCGGGCTATAAAGTATCGGTGGTTGACACGACAGGAGCTGGCGATTGCTATAATGCCGGATTGGCTGTATCGCTTGCCCGTGGGCAGAGCTTGGAAGAGTCGGTTCGCTATGCAGCGATAGTGTCCGCTCTGGCTGTCACTAAATTTGGCGCTCAGACGGGTATGCCGACAGGAGAGGAAGCACGGAGGTTCGCAGCAGAACATCAGTAGATAGACGGGAGACGAGAGAGACATGAAGAAGATAGGAGTCATCAACAGTGAACTGTCTAGAGTCATCAGCGAGCTTGGACATACGGATACGATTGTGATTGGGGATTGCGGGCTGCCAATCCCTCCAGGCGTTAGAAGAATCGATCTGGCCCTGAGGAGAGGCGTGCCCGGATATTTGGAGACACTGGAGACGATTCTAGAGGAGATGCAGGTAGAACGTTATACCGTAACTACGGAGATGGAAGAGATCAGTCCGGAGCTATACCATGCAACAGAGAAGTTGTTAACTCCATCTCAGGAAGAGAGGGTTACGCATGAGCAGTTCAAACAAATGACAGAGAGGGCAAGAGCCGTCATTCGAACTGGGGAATGCACACCATATGCCAATGTGATATTGCAGGCGGGAGTTACTTTTTGAGAATAGACGATTTTTTTGAAGAATGGGGGTCACGAAGTTGAACACACCACTGCTGGAGATGAAAGATATCGACAAGAGCTTTTCCGGCGTAAAAGTGCTGCAGCAGGTGCAGTTCTCACTGGAAGCCGGTGAGGTACATGCGTTAATGGGAGAGAATGGTGCGGGGAAGTCCACGCTCATGAAGATCCTTAACGGTATTTATACGAAGGATAATGGAAGCGTTCGCATCAAGGGAACCGAGCAGTCTCTCGCGTCTCCATCCGCTGCTCAGGAGCTTGGGATCGTAATGATTCACCAAGAGTTGAATCTAATCCCACATTTAACGGTCATGGAAAATATATTCTTAGGCAGGGAATTTACCTTTGGCCCAACACGGTTGATTCGATGGGGCAAGATGAAGCAGGAATCGACCCGTTATCTATCTCAGCTTGGGCTAGAGATTAATCCGGAGACATTAGTTGGGGATTTGTCTGTTGGTCAGCAGCAATTAGTGGAAATTGCGAAAGCGCTCTCTATGAATACAGAGATCCTCGTATTGGACGAACCTACCGCCGCGCTGACCGACCGGGAGATTGAAGGTCTGTTTCGTGTAATCGCTTCCTTGAGAGAGCGGGGCGTGGGCATGATTTATATCTCTCACCGAATGGAAGAAATCTTCCACATCTGCGACCGGATCACGGTCATGCGAGATGGCAGGTACGTCGGAACTGAGGAAGTAGCCAGCACCGATATGGACCAAATTGTGAAGATGATGGTCGGACGAGAGATTAAGGATCGATTCCCGAAGGTAGATATTGAGTTTGGAGAAGAGAAGCTAAAGGTTGAAGGGCTATCCCAAAAAGGAGTTCTGCACGATATCTCATTTTCGGTTAGAGCGGGTGAAATCGTCGGCATTGCTGGTCTGATGGGAGCCGGTAGAACGGAGCTGGCCAAGGCTTTGTTCGGGGTAACACCGATTGACAGCGGCTCCGTTATGCTTAACGGCAAGCCTGTCCAGATCCACAAGCCGATGGATGCAATCCGCGCTGGTCTGGCACTGGTGACAGAAGATAGGAAGGATGAAGGTCTGATTCTGTCGATGTCCATCCGTGATAACTTGGGGATGACCAATTTGGCAGCGGTTTCGAATCTCGGATTTTTGAGTAGTACCCGGGAAGATGAACTTGCTGAGACGATGATCAGCAGCATGCGCATTAAGGCAGCGGGCAGCAGTCAAGCGGTCGGATCACTGAGCGGGGGCAATCAGCAGAAGGTAGTCATCGGTAAGTGGCTGGCGACAAAACCGCAGGTGTTTATTCTCGATGAACCTACTAGAGGCGTTGATATCGGCGCGAAGAAGGAGATATACGATTTGATGAATCGGCTTGCTTCCGAAGGAGTGGCGATTCTGATGATTTCCTCCGAGTTGCCGGAGGTGCTTGGAATGAGCGACCGGATCCTAGTGATGCGTGAAGGTAAACTTACTGGGCATTTTAAGAGGGAAGAGGCTACCCAGGAAAATATAATGATGTGCGCTACAGGAGGAGGAGAACACTATGCAGGCTAAAGCAGCAGATGTTCAAAAACAGAAACGGGTCAAGCTTCAGGGGATAGGTTCACTCATTGGACTAGTACTAATCATCATCGTGCTGGCGATATCAGCGGATAACTTCCTGACAGTTAACAACTTATTGAATGTACTTCGGCAAGTGTCGATCAACGCTTTGATTGCTTTTGGTATGACGTTCGTTATTTTAACAGGTGGGATCGACTTGTCTGTTGGCTCCATTCTTGCTCTATCTAGCGCATTGACAGCAGGAATGATGGCTGGGGGCATGGATACCTGGCTGGCTGTACTAATCGGACTTGGCGCCGGAACTTTGATGGGCGCAGTGAATGGCTTCATTGTAGCCAAGGGACGACTTGCTCCATTTATCGTAACGCTGGCTACGATGACGATCTTCCGTGGTCTAACGCTAGTGTACATGGACGGGAAGCCAATTACTGGTTTGAATAAAAATTTTGCCATGCTGGGTAAAGGGTATTTCCTGCATATCCCAACGCCGATTATCTGGATGGTTGTTGCGTTTGCAGTTGTATACATTGTATTAAAACATACTACTTTCGGACGGCGTGTCTACGCAGTCGGAAGTAACGAGGAGGCGACATGGCTATCAGGGATTAGCACAACCAGAGTTAAAGTGTTGGTCTACTCGATCAGTGGCCTGCTGGCTTCGATCAGCGGCATTGTCTTGACATCGCGGCTTAACTCCGCCCAACCGACAGCAGGAGCCTCTTATGAGCTTGATGCCATCGCGGCGGTAGTACTCGGTGGTACAAGCCTGTCAGGCGGCAAGGGATGGGTTGTAGGAACCTTGATTGGTGCCGTTATCATCGGGGTGCTGAACAACGGTCTGAATCTGATGAACGTGTCATCGTTCTATCAACAAGTAGTAAAGGGTCTGGTCATTCTCATTGCAGTACTTCTCGATCGTTCAAAGAAAAGAACAGCCTAATTCATAAGTAAAGGGGATATAAACACATGAAAAAATTAGCTATCACATGGTCGCTTCTTCTTGCGGTATTTCTGATGCTTTCGGCGTGTACGACGGGAAATGAAGGCGGAACGACGGATAAATCCGGAAACACAGGGAAAGATGGCTCTTCTGGTGGTAAAGTGAAGATCGGTCTGTCGATCTCGACTCAAAACAACCCGTTCTTCGTTACCCTGAAGGATGGTGCTGAAAAGGCAGCCAAAGCGGCTGGGGCAGATTTGATCGTCGTGGATGCACAGGACGATACTTCGAAGCAAATTGCCGGGATTGAGGATTTGATCCAACAGAAGGTAGATGTTATTCTGATCAACCCAACGGATAGTGACGCGATCGTGACCGCTGTGGAATCGGCCAACGACGCCAACATTCCAGTGATCACTGTAGACCGTGCGGCTAATGGTGGAACTGTTGTATCGCACATCGCCTCGGATAACATAGCCGGCGGCAAGATGGCGGGCGATTACATTCTCGAAGCGATTGGTGGAAAAGGAAATATCGTTGAGTTACAAGGGATCGCTGGAACCTCGGCAGCCCGTGACCGCGGCGAGGGCTTCCACAATGCGGTTGACGGCAAAGATGGTGTGAAGGTTATTGCTTCTCAGCCAGCTGATTTCGACCGGGCCAAAGGACTTAGCGTTATGGAGAACATCCTGCAAAGCAATGGCGACGTACAAGCGGTATTCGCCCATAACGATGAGATGGCCCTTGGTGCTTTGCAGGCCATTGAAGCCGCAGGCAAGACAGGAATCGTTGTTGTAGGCTTCGATGCGACGGATGATGCCGTTAACGCAGTTAATGACGGTACACTGGCAGCGACCGTTGCCCAGAAGCCAGAGCTCATCGGTGAACAAGCTATCGACACCGCTATGAAAGTTGCCGCTGGTGAGAAAGTGGACGAGTCCGTTCCGGTTCAATTGGAGCTTGTAACGAAGAAATAATAAATAGAAGACCGTTATAGTGCGAGTTTAAAAAGTCAGACTTTCAGCACCGAGAAGGTTGGATGAAGCTAGGGACTGAGGAGTGGAGCGTACGTAGTTTGTACGTGAACACCGGAAGGCCCGGCTGAATTCAAGATTCGATGCAGATTAAGCTAGCAGTATTGCTTCGTGATCAAAGGGGGACTGTTTAAACAACCTCTTTTAGAGATATAGAATACAAAAGCGAAGGATCGCCGAATATCCATGTGCTGCAGCATCTTGGTGGCAGCTGCTCGGATAGGGGCTTTCCTTCGTTTTTTAGGTGCATTGACACTGCGCATATTGCCCTATATACTAAAAATGTTATGTTCGAAAGTATGTCTTGAAGCTATGGGGGGGAGACCCCGGTAATAGCAACAAAGCGATGATGAAATGAAGTACATTCGCAGACGGATTTTTTGCAGAGAAGGGTTTCTTCATATCTGAGTGTCTGTTATAGGCAGAGCAAGGTATGATGGCTGAGAGAACCCGAAAAACGGGCGGATGGAAAGCTGATTTCAGAGTGTGAGTTAAAAATTCACCGGCAGGTCCCCGTTATCAGACTGACAAGGCGATCGCTAGAAATCCGGATTACGGAAAATGACTTTGGGGATGTTCCAGAGGAAGCTCCATTCGGCACAGTTCCAGCGATAACCAGGGTGGTACCGCGATTAAATCGTCCCTGAATTTCAGAGGGCGTTTTTTTGTTTTTTAAAATGTCACAAATCTTCACAACTATTTACAATTCGATGTAGCAAACAAGCTGGATCAAACGTTAATAATTAGGGGGAGTATTCAATGAAAGCAAGTGAAATTCGCTCCAAATGGCTGGAGTTCTTTGCCAGCAAAGGGCATAAAATCGAACCGAGTGCTTCGCTCGTACCGCATAACGATCCGTCCCTGCTCTGGATCAATGCTGGTATGGCACCGCTCAAGCCTTATTTTGATGGTCGGGTGAAGCCGGAGAATCCGCGCCTGACGAACTCGCAGAAATGTATCCGTACCAATGATATTGAGAATGTAGGTAAGACGCGCCGGCACCATACTTTCTTTGAAATGCTGGGCAATTTCTCCATCGGTGATTATTTCAAGGAAGAAGCGATTACTTGGGCTTGGGAGTTCTTGACTGGCAAAGAGTGGATCGGCTTCGATCCGGAGCGCCTGTCTGTAACGGTATATCCTGAAGATGAGGAAGCTTTCAAATTCTGGAATGAGAAAGTAGGCCTACCGGCTGAGCGGATCATTAAGCTGGAGGACAACTTCTGGGATATCGGCGAAGGACCATGCGGACCTTGTACAGAAATATTTTATGATCGCGGCGAAGCATATGGAAATGATGCTTCTGATCCGGAAATGTATCCGGGTGGAGAGAACGAGCGCTATTTAGAAGTATGGAACCTCGTATTCTCACAATTCAATCACAATAAGGATGGCAGCTATACGCCGCTTCCTAACAAGAACATTGATACCGGTGCAGGTCTGGAGCGGTTCGCTTCGATTTTGCAGGACGTGAACTCCAACTTTGATACGGATCTGTTCCAGCCGCTGATTCAGAAGACGGCCAAGCTGGCTAATGTGAAGTATGGGGAGAAGGAGGAGCTGGATGTAGCGTTCAAAGTTATCGCTGACCATATTCGTACGGTTGCTTTCGCTGTGTCCGATGGCGTGCTTCCTTCGAATGAAGGCCGCGGTTATGTCATCCGTCGTTTGCTGCGTCGTGCGGTTCGTTACGGTAAGATGCTCGGCTTAGACAAGCCATTCATGTACACATTGGTGGAAACCGTTGGTGAAGTGATGGGTAGCTACTACCCGGATGTCGTGGAGAAGCGTGAATTTATCGAGAAGGTCGTTCATAACGAAGAGGAACGCTTCCATGAGACACTGACCGAAGGTTTGGCTATTCTGGCAGAGATGAGTACGGAAGCCAAAGCAGCAGGTCAAACGGTGATCAGTGGAGCAGGTGCCTTCAAGCTCTACGATACTTATGGATTCCCGCTTGATTTGACAGAAGACTTTGCGCTTGAGCATGGTCTGAGTGTAGATCGTGAAGGTTTTGAAGCAGCGATGGAAGAACAGCGTGAACGTGCGCGTTCGGCTCGCCATGACGGAGCAAGCATGAAGATTCAGGGCGGAGTCCTCTCTGATTTAACGACTAAATCGGAGTTCGTTGGATATAATGAGCTTAATGTTACTACTAAAATTTTAGCGATCGTATCTGAGGATGTATTTGTCGATGTGCTGACCGCAGGGCAGACAGGACAGATCATTCTGGAGAAGACGCCTTTCTATGCGGAGAGCGGCGGACAGGTCAGCGACCAGGGGATCCTCTCAGATGTTTCTGGACGCGCTGAAGTAACTGGATTGTTCAAGGCACCGCGCGGTCAACATGTGCATCAAGTAACTGTGCTGTCCGGTGAGCTGCGTTCCGGCGCGGAAGTGGAGGCGGAAGTGAACAGCGAGCTGCGCCGCGACATCGTGAAGAACCACACCGCTACGCACTTGCTTCACAAAGCATTGAAAGAGACGCTTGGCGAGCATGTCAATCAAGCAGGTTCCCTGGTAGAACCGCAGCGTCTGCGCTTCGACTTCTCCCATCTTGGCAGTATCTCTGTTGAGGAGCTTGCTGTAATTGAACGCCGTGTCAATGAGCAGATTTGGAATGCGCTTGATATCGTCACACGGCAAATGCCGATTGACGAAGCGAAGGCACTAGGAGCTATGGCCTTGTTTGGCGAGAAGTATGGCGATGTTGTCCGTGTAGTTAAAGCAGGCGACTACAGCCTTGAGTTGTGCGGTGGATGTCATGTGAACAATACCGCGGAAATCGGTCTGTTCAAGCTGCTCAGCGAGAGTGGAATCGGCTCCGGCGTACGCCGGATAGAGGCGGTAACCGGTCGCGGAGCTTATCAATTCATGGAAGAGCAGCTTGATCTTCTGAAGCAGGCTGGTGGAATGCTCAAAGCAAACATCGCCGATGTTCCGAAGCGAGTTGAGGCACTACAGCATCAATTGAAAGAGCTAGAGCGTGATAATGAATCGCTGCAAGGCAAACTGAGCTCGATCGAAGCTGGGGCACTGACCAGTCAAGTCGTTACCATTGGCGAGACGAAGCTGTTGGCCGCTCGCGTTGATGCTGGAAGCATGGAGGCGCTGCGCAGTTTGGCGGATGAGCTGAAAGGTAAACTGCCTGATGCGGTACTAGTTCTTGGGGCGCCTGCGCAAGATAAAGTGAATTTTGTTGTCGTAGTTCCGCAGTCGGAAGTGAAGCGCGGGCTGCACGCTGGTAAATTGGTCAAGGAAGTCGCTGCAGTATGCGGCGGTGGCGGTGGCGGCCGCCCGGACATGGCACAAGCCGGCGGTAAGGATGCTTCCAAACTGGAGGAAGCGCTGAAAGTAGCAGAGGAATGGATTGCTTCACAGGCATAAAGTCCTGAGTGATAAGGTGAGCTATAATAAGCATATGAAAAAGGCAAGAGGGTGAAATGATTCTGGAGAAGCGTAGCGTTCGCCTTTGTGAACGGATTTCTACCTTGTTTGATTCTATTGAATCAGGAAATCCGTGAACAACAGCGATCGGAGGAACATTTCACCCGGCTGCTTTCATCTGCAAAATCATAAGTTCAACTAATATTGCTGGAAGCTTTTTATTCCGCGAATGTTTCCTTATGAAGCCCGTGATATGATATAGTAAGATTAGATCAAAACGATTTAAGCAGATGGTGGATGTCTGAGGAAGCGAGGTGTCGTCATGGACTCCATGGATAAAACCGTCAAGTTCAATGTAACAGGAGATGAACAGCAAGCGTCGGCAGAGGATATTCTTCTTGCGGTGTACGATGCGCTTCAAGAGAAGGATTATAATCCGATTAACCAGATTGTTGGGTATTTGCTGTCGGGCGATCCGGCGTATATACCACGGCATAACAACGCAAGAAGCTTGGTTCGCAAGAAGGAGCGCGACGAGCTGATTGAGGAACTGGTGAGATACTATCTGGCTGGTCATCG
>DASYFA010000228.1:0-4253 GCA_036498705.1 Paenibacillus sp. | reverse complement strand
GCTTCATATACTCCTCATGCTGGGCAAAAGGATTAAGCGTTCGTGTAATACAGTTGATGACCTCATGTTCTTTTACCGCTGCTCCATCTTTGATTCCTTGGAGATACAACGTGTATAAACCGTTCTGAGCATTTAGCATTTCTGCAAGTCCATTGCCCAGCGGCTGTACAACCACCACGCCACCATTGAAATCCGTTTTTTGATTCATGGTATGAATCTGCCAATCTACAAAAGCGCGCATGAAATTGCCTTCTCCAAATTGCAGAACCTTCTCAGGATATTGCTTGTAAGCTTTCCAACTATCACTATTTAATCTATTCATATAAAAGCCTCCTAATTTATAAATGCACACGTAAAACTAATTAAATACACTCTATAAGACAATATATATATTATTATTA
Organism: Paenibacillus sp.; assembly: GCA_036498705.1. Taxonomy (GTDB): domain Bacteria; phylum Bacillota; class Bacilli; order Paenibacillales; family Paenibacillaceae; genus Fontibacillus. The sequence goes on along the minus strand of DASYFA010000228.1, from coordinate 3,852 downwards.
CGTTAATTTATGCACACGTGAAAATTTTAGTTCAAAATCCTTCACAAGTGAAAGGATCAAGCTGCTATGCGCAGCTTTTTGCTTCTACAGTTTCCTAACCGATTCTCTTGCAATAAACTCCGTATCAATCGAGATTAGCCCGTCATTCTCTATAGGTTCTTTAATTAAGCTTAAAAGCTTGCGGGCTCCTTGCTCGCTGATCTTCTCAATAGGACGTTTAACTGTGGTAAGCGAAGGATTCGCAAAGAGCGAAAATCCAATATCATCAAAACCAACAATAGAAACATCACTTGGCACCTGTAGCCCTCGCTCAAACACAGCTTTCATAGCCCCGATCGCCATATCGTCATTGGAACAAAATACTGCCGTCGGCGGTTTTTCCAAATCTAGCAGCTTGCCCATCGCCTCATATCCACTTTGCATATCGTAATTACCATTTCTCATATAATCGTTACGAACAGGGATATTATGGTCAATCAAAGCTTTTATAAAACCGTCTCTGCGTTCCTGCGTGGATTTAAAGCCCTCAACACCTTCAATGATCGCAATGTCTTGATGCCCGGACTCAATCAGGTGTTTGCCTGCATGATAAGCGCCTTCCCTGTCATTCGAGATGATATTAATAATGGAGCGATCATCTATCTGCCGATTCAGCACAACGATTGGAATGCCTTGCTGAACCACATGGTAAATGAATTTATTATCTGCTTCGCTTTGGCTCATGAGAATGATTCCGTCAAAACGTCTGCGATGAATAGAGGAATACTCTGCATAATCGTCGATCCCACGGATGAACAGATTATACTCTACATCTATGACACTATTTACACCACGAATCGTGTCAGAGAAGAAACCAGACGTTGTGCCGTTGGCGATACTCGTGAAGAACAAGCCAATGGTGTATGATCGCTGCATCACAAGGCTTTTGGCATTGTAATTGGGGACATAACCCACTTGCGCAGCGATCTCGGCAATTTTTTTACGTGTAACTTCTTTAATTAGGGGACTGTTGTTAAGTGCTCTTGATACAGTTGTATGTGAAACATTCGCCAGTTTGGCGATATCCTTGATTGTAGGCGCCATGGGTCAACCTTCCTTATCAAACGTGTTTGGCTATTCCATGTAAGGATATCATAACGATTACCTAGTCACCAATGCCTGTTTCGAGAAATTGAAATAATGATCAGCGTTATTGTAACAGATATTCTCAATCATACCGCCTAATAGTTCCACATCATCCGGGGCTTCTCCATCCTCTACCCAAGAACCTACAAGATCACATAGAATTCTTCTAAAATACTCATGTCTGGTATATGATAAAAAGCTTCTGGAGTCTGTTAACATTCCGACAAACTGGCTAAGCACACCTAGATTAGCAAGCGTCTTCATCTGTTCCAGCATGCCATCCTTGTTATCGTTGAACCACCATGCCGTCCCGAATTGAATCTTCCCTGGAATTCCGCCGCCTTGGAAGCAGCCCATTAAACCAGCAATGACATGGTTATCATTTGGATTCAACGAGTACAAAATCGTCTTAGGCAGCGCATTCTCACGATCCAGCGCATCTAGCAGACCTGCCAGCGGTTTAGCAATCACGCCATCATTAATCGAATCATAGCCGGTATCAGGGCCGAGTCGTCCGAACATTACGCTGTTATTATTGCGTAGCGCATGGATATGGAATTGCATGGCCCAATCCAGCTCGCTATATAATTTCCCGAGGAACACAAGGGTGAACCCTTTATATTTCTTTTCTTCACTCTCACTTACAGCGCCTTCACGAAGAGCTTTGTTGAATATAGCCGCAGCTTCCTCCAAGGTAGCAGGCTCAAACATTACTGCATCCAAAGCATGATCGGATACACGGCCCGCTCTGGCATGGAAGAATCTCACTCTGCTCTCCATTGCTTCTAGAAACTGACCATAATTCTCAACATCCATTCCTGAGACTTCGCTTAGCTGAGCTACCCAAGGCTTGAAGGTAGGGCGATTAATCTCAAGGGCTTTATCTGGACGAAACCCCGGAACTACGCTGGCATCGAATCCACTCAAACTGCTGATTTTTTCATGATATTCCAGAGAATCTACTGGGTCATCAGTGGTGCATACAACAGTTACTTTCGATTTAACAATTAGATCTCTTGCTCCATATCCTTCACCTTGCAACTGTCTGTTCACTTCATCCCAAATCTTCGGAGCATTAGCCTCATTTAGCAAATCATATACTCCAAAGAAACGCTGCAACTCAAGATGTGTCCAATGATAGAGCGGATTCCCGATAATCTTAGGAACGGTTCTAGACCATGCCAAGAACTTTTCATAGTCACTAGCATCACCAGTAATGAACTTCTCCTCTACACCATTTGCCCGCATCACTCTCCATTTGTAATGGTCGCCATACAGCCAAGCTTCCGTAATATTATTGAACGTCTTGTTCTCATAGATCTCTTGAGGACTGAGGTGGCAATGATAGTCGATAATAGGCATATCTTTCGCATGATTATGAAACAGCTTAATGGCGGTCTCGCTCGACAACAGGAAGTTCTCATCCATGAATTTTTTGCTCATGAGGTTTGCTGCTCTCCTTTATAATCATAATGGGAGTAACGATTAGTTTAACGTAAACATTTTTCGGATTATGATCTTATAACTTATTTATTTCTTTAAAATAAAATAATTTCGTTGCTAAATATGTTCAAATTGTTCACGTTAACATTATCTCCTATTGTAAACGTATTTTTTAAATGCGCAAGCCCTTTTCGAAAGACATTGTTACAGTTATTTTAACAGCACCCAGCTTCCTGCTACAAAAAAGCAGGCGCCCCTTTAAGATAAGGATCACCTGCTTGAATTCATTCCGATTAAATTTAGTTATATTAACTACCCAAGTTTTCGCTCCAGTCATGTACCATTGTGCCCTCAAGATATTTCTCAGCGTCCATTGCTGCCATACAGCCGGTGCCCGCTGCGGAGATCGCTTGTCGGTAACGGTTATCCTGTACGTCGCCACAAGCGAATACACCCGGAATGTTCGTCTCAGTAGTACCTGGATTTACTACAATATAACCATTGGTATCCGTCGTAATCTGACCGCCCAAGAATCCGGTATTCGGCGTATGACCGATAGCGACAAACACTCCATCCGCTTCGATGAGTTCTTCAAGCCCTGTATCATTGTTGCGAACCGTCAGTCCCTTAACTCCAGACTCGCCGGTTGTTACTTCAAGCGGTGTACGGTTAAGTGCCCACGCAACCTTACTGTTATCGCGTGCGCGGTCCTGCATAATCTTTGAAGCTCTGAGCTCATCACGACGATGAACCACAGTTACGCTAGAAGCAAATCTTGTTAAGAAGCTGGCTTCCTCCATCGCAGAGTCTCCACCACCGACCACGATAATCTTCTTGTTCCGGAAAAAGAAGCCATCACAAGTAGCGCAAGTGCTGACCCCACGGCCCACATTCTCCTGCTCCCCTGGTATTCCTAAATATCTGGCAGAAGCACCGGTAGAGATAATTACCGACTCTGCCTCTAATACACCCAAACCATCTACTGTCACTTTAAATGGACGCTGTGAAAAATCCACTGAATCCACCCAACCATTCTTGAATTCAGCACCAAAACGTTCAGCCTGCTTCCGCATGTTGTCCATTAAATCCGGGCCGAGAATCCCTTCGGGAAAACCTGGAAAGTTCTCCACTTCCGTTGTCGTTGTCAGTTGTCCACCTGGCTGCATCCCTTCAATTACAAGTGGGTTAAGGTTGGCACGTGCCAGATAAATAGCAGCAGTAAGCCCGGCCGGGCCTGTTCCGATTACAATCGTTTTGTACATAACAGTGGCCTCCTCACAATAG
>DASYFA010000227.1:0-31046 GCA_036498705.1 Paenibacillus sp. | reverse complement strand
TTGATCCTGCGACGTACCAATGCGGTATTCGTGCGTAGAGATTCGGAGAATCCTTCACGAGAACCGCGGACGACGTTCTCAGACGAGGTCTCAGTAACACCGCGGTCTCTCCAGCCTCGGATGTTGGCCGAGATGGCCGAGGTCTCTCCATCTATGAATAGGATGGCGTCCCCGGACATCAGAGAATGGAACAGCGTATTGTAATCATGCAGATCATGAATGTCGCAGAAAGTGATTGCACGATCCTTAATCAGTTGGTATACGTCAGAGGTATTAATCTTCTCCTTATCGAGCTGAGCCAGAGCCTTCCCTTCAGGCTGTATTAACGGTTCTATAACGTATTCGCTAACGATTGAACCGTCACATAGCCCATCGATGAATAGTACGGCGATGAGCCTGTCATTTGCCGGGTTAAAAGGGAATTTTCTTATAATCAGATCAGTGCTGTTACCGAGTGTAGTTTCAATGTACTTAACATTATTATCCAGGCTTTTATCGATCGGTGGAAGCTGAGAATCAAGGTCTGTTTCTATATCCTGTGTTTGCTGGGGATTTTGGTTACTTTGTTGGTTCTGTTGTAGCTGTATTTGCAGGTTTTCGTCACTACCAGTGTTGCTATTGCTGTTGTTATTGTTATTGCTATTGCTGTTGCTATTGCTGTTGCTGTTGCTATTGCTATTGCTGTTGCTATTGCTATTGCTGTTGCTATTGTTATTGCTGTTGCTATTGCTATTGTTGCTGTTGTTGTTATTGCTGTTGTTGTTATTGCTGTTGCTGTTGCTGTTGTTATTGTTGTTGCTTGTATTGTTATTTCCATTGTAGGCATCGTTACTAGCATTGTCTTGATTACTGGTACTGCCCTGATTGTTACTACTGTTATCATTACCTCCACTATTTCCGCTATTGCCCCTACCATTACTATCATTGCTGGCATTATTGTTTACATTGCTTTGATTATTGCCCTTATTATTTGCGTTGTTTTGGCTATTTTCAAAGGTTTCATTTTTCTGCGCTGCCTGCATCTCATTTTGGGGATTCTGTGATCCTTGAGAATCTTGGGTTCCCCCAGCATTTTGCCCATTTCCGATTTCCATGACAGCTAGTGTCTTCTGATTGCCTTGGCTATCTTGAGTTTGCTGGTTAGCTTGGTCATTTTGGCGATCTTGTCCATCCTGACCCTTCTGGCTATCCTGGGTATTCTGACTTGTATTTTCTCCTTGCCCATTTGTCATTTGGTTGTTTCTTTGGTTCTCTTGCTTCTCAGGAGACTGTCCGTTCTTTTGCATATCCGGCGCTTCAGGTTTTTGGTTGATGGGATCGGAGGATGCTTTTTTTTGATGAAGGTCTTTTCTTCTACGCATGCGCATGGCTGTTCACCCTCTTACGGTATATTAGCAATCATTATTGCCAACGAGAGTAACCCATAAACCATAGTCCAAGGCGATCATTTGCCCGACAAAAATAGAAGCAGGCCCAAGGAATAATTCCCGGCCTGCTTCTTTGCATATCATAGTTTTCTCAGAATTCGATGAATTACAGCTTAACCCAAGCAACCAATCCATCTGGCTGATCCGGATCGATACCTAACTGCTCGGCTTTGCTCAGGGCTACAATCTGCGGAATGAAAATGAATGGAATACCGCGTGCTGCAGGGTCAAGTTTGTTCTCAGAGACAATCGCAAGGTCAACGTATTCCGAAGGGATGACCTCTGCGTGGTCCGCGAAGGCAATTATTTTCGCGCCTCGGTTCTTAATATCGCGCATAAGTTTGCTCTGATGCTCTGCTCCCTGCTCGGAGAGTGCAGCGATTACTAGGGTGTCTTCTCCTACAGTGACCATTGGGCCATGCCGTACATCGAGGAGATGGAAGGAATGAGCCTGAATCTTGGCAATCTCCGTCAGAGCAATGGCTCCTTCGGAGGCGAGGCCCTGCAGTTCTCCATCGGCCAGCAAAACAGCGTTGGACCAGTTAAAGTCAGCTGCGCTGCGAATGCTGTCCTCCACGGCGTTCATATAAGCTTCTCCCTGATGAATGGCGGTCTGTAGATCTGCGATCAGCTTATCATCATTGCCCAAGAACGCGCTCAGCAGCAGATTGGCCATATATAGATTTGTCACTGTCCGGGTCTGGCAGACACTATGGTCGAAGGCCCAAGGCAGTTCCAAGGCAAAATCGGCTTGCTTGGAGAGCGGTGAATCACTGACACAAGACAGAGCTAATACTGGCAGATTACTGTCATTACCTTCTCGAAGCAGACGGACGGCCTCGACGACTTCACTGGTGCTACCGGAGCGCGAAGGCGCAACGAGCAAAGTGTTCCTCAGCATAGGGCGATATTGTTCATAATTTAGCATGAGGTCGCCACCAGCTAGAGCATAAGCAGGTAAACCAGCCCGCAAGGTGACAGACATAGCAGCTGAGCGGCTAAGGCAATAGCTTGAACCGCAACCGACGAAGGTGATCGAAGTAATGGCCTGGGCCTGAACGAAGTCAATGATATGTTGTCTTTGGCTCATCATGTAGTCATAGGTTTGTTGTAGAGCAGCGTATTGCTGCTTAATTTCACTATAAGTCAAGCTCATAGACGCTTAAACCTCCTATTAGATTAATTCGAATGATCATTTATAGCGTATGAGGACAGTTTATATCAATATATTGATTTTTTCAATCAAAATAAATTTATTATTGATCATAAAATCAAATTATCAAGCATATTATTCAATATATTTTCATTTAATGATTAAAAATATATTGATTTACTCATTAAATGAGAATATTATAATCATAAAATGATCGAATCAATCAAAATGAATAACAACGATATGGGAGGGTGCATCTATGAAGTCCAGCTCGATTCAAATTCATCATGCACGGATTCTTACGCCGCGTGGCTGGATTAACAACGGAAGCCTGTTCATTAAGGATGGGAGGATTGTCGGCATAGATCATGGCGATGGAAGAGAAGTGGAGAGCGACGGACAAGAGACCATCGCCGAAGGATCATGGATTCAGATTGATGCTGGAGGAAGGATGCTCCTGCCTGGCTTTATCGACCTGCACGTGCATGGCGGCGGAGGATACGACGTTATGAAGGGAAGTACCGATGAGTTGTACGGAATGTGCCGGTTCCATGCTTCAAGAGGTACTACTTCATTATTGGCGACGACCTTAACTGCATCGCATGAGGAAATAATCTCTGCGCTGGAATCGGCAGCCGATGCGGTTCAAGCCACCGATCGCGAGCCGGACGGCGCTCATCTTCTAGGGGTTCATTTAGAAGGGCCATTTTTGAATCAGACAAGGTGTGGGGCACAGAACCCTGATGATCTTCGTGAGCCGTCAATCGAAGAGTTCGAGAGCTTCTGGTCCGCCTCCCAAGGGACGATCAGGCTAATGGCCATTGCTCCTGAGCTTCCTTCTGCTGAAGAAGTGATCGTCCACGCAGTTGGTAAAGGGGTCACGATCTCATTGGCTCATACGGACGCTGATTATACAACGATGAAGAAGGCTGTGGAGTGGGGAGCGACGCAGGTTACGCATCTGTTCAATGGCATGCGTCCGCTACATCATCGTGAACCCGGTGTTGCCGGAGCGGCGCTTATGTTGGATGAATTAGCGGTGGAGCTGATCTGCGATGGTTATCATGTCCATCCTGATTTAGTTAAATGGGTCTTCGACATTAAACCAGAGGGCAAGGTGATCATGATTACTGATAGCATGTGCGCTGCCGGTTGTCCAAATGGAGAGTATTTTCTTGGCAAGCTCCCGGTTCTGATGCATAACGGACAGGTGCATTTGAAGCTGGCTGACGGTTCTTTAGGCAGCTTGGCGGGAAGCTCGTTAACGATGATCGATGCGTTATCCAGAACCGTCGCATTTACCGGTAAAGAGATCGCTGACATCGTTCCTGCACTGACGATTCATCCGGCGATTCAGATCGGCGTACAGGATCGGAAAGGAACGATCGAACTGGGTAAGGATGCTGATATCGTCATCATCGATGAGGAATTTCAAGTCTATCAGACCTATGTGCAGGGGCACAGGGTCTACGAAGCAGTAAGCCGTTAAGAACCAGCCAATGAGTAGTTGAAGGGAGCGAAGTTCATCTATGAGATATGCCATTGGTGTCGATGTGGGGGGAACCAATATCGTCTGTGGATTAGTCGATGAGGAAGGGAACATCGTCGCCCAGCGGAAATATCCCACTGACGTACATGAAGGTCCTCAGTCCATCCTAGCGAAGATCAGCACGACGATTGAGCAATTAATAGAAGAAACGGGTATACCTAGGGAGCAATGCATCGCGGTGGGGATGGGAATCCCCGGATTAGTGGACCCGGTGCAGGGCATCAGTATGAGGGCGGTTAACTTGAATTGGCGCGACATTCCTGTTGCTGCCGAGTTAAGTAAGCTGATTGGCAAACCGGTCTATATCGATAATGATGTGCGCATGTATGTCTATGGAGAAGCGGTTGCGGGCGCGGGCAGAGGTTATGACTATGTGTACGGAGTTACGATCGGTACAGGCTTAGCGTCAGCCTTTGTGCAGCATGGCAGCTTACACCACGGACATCGCTATATGTCCGGGGAGATCGGGCATGTTCCTGTTGAGCATGTAGACTTCCCGTGCAACTGCGGCCGGATAGGCTGTCTGGAGACAATTGTGTCGGCAACCGGTATTGCCAGACAGGCCCGCGTCCGAATTGTGAAGGGAGAAGCGAGCCTGTTGACGGAATGGTACCCCGATCCGTCAGATATATCGGCAAGCGCGGTGTCAAAAGCCAGCGATGCAGGTGATGCATTGGCCCAAGATGTTCTGGCACAGACGGGCAAGACATTCGCTAATGCATTAGCCTGGGCCGTTCCGCTGCTCTCGCCGGATGCCATCGTGATTGGCGGAGGTGGAGCACTGGCCGGCGAAGCACTATTTGCCCCAATAAGGCAGGAGCTGGACCGCCTTCTGCTTCAGGATTATATTGGTCAGTTCGTGATTAAGCCGGCTGAACTGAATGACCATGCTGGTATTATCGGGAGCGCTCTATGGGCGCTCAAGCGTAGCAATCAAAAATAAACACGCCTATTTTCATACCAATTCAATCATATATTTAGGAGGACTTACTATGCCACTTATTTCGTCTACTTCCATGCTTCAACAAGCGAGAGAGAATGGTTATGCCATCACTGCATTTAATGTTCACACTTTGGAAATGCTGCAAGCCGTCGTTGAGGCTGCTAGCGAGACTAATTCTCCGCTTATCATTCAATCAACTGTGGGAACTGTTAAGCATTTAGGACCTGAATATATTGCTGCCGCGGCTACGGTTGCAGCGAATCAGACGGGCCTACCTATCGCACTGCATCTGGATCACTGCACGGATTTTACAACCATCATTCAATGTATTCGGGCAGGTTATACATCTGTCATGATCGACGCTTCTATGCTTCCTTTTGAAGAGAACGTGCAGCGCACGCAAAGTGTTATGGAAGTAGCCGCGGCTGCGGGAGTGAATGTGGAAGCGGAACTAGGCAAAGTTGGCGGTGTGGAGGATGATATCGTCGTTGATGAGCGAGATGCGATGCTGGCTGATCCAGATGATTGCGAGTTGTTCATTGAGCGGACGAAGGTATTGACACTGGCCCCGGCGATCGGTACTGCGCATGGTATTTATAAAGGAGAACCTAACATCGATTTTGAGAGGATCGCTAAGATTGCTGAGAAGGTCGAGGTCCCCCTCGTTCTTCATGGGGGATCGGGAATTCCGGCTGAGCAGGTTCGAAAGGCTGTCGCACTGGGCATGTCTAAGATGAATGTAGCGACTGAGCTAAGAATCGCATTCTCTAATGCGATTAAGGATGTATTTGCTAAGTCCCCTGAAGAGAACGACCCACGCAAATATATGGTTCCGGCAAAAGAAGCTGTGAAACGTCTAGCAATTGAAAAGATGGAATTGTGTGGATGTATCGGTAAAGCGGGAACGTTAAAATGATCACGACCGTCACCTTGAATGCGGCGATTGACAAAACCTATTATGTTCACTCATTCATCCCTGGCGAAGTGCACCGGGTTGCCCGACAGGTTGCTGAACCGGGTGGAAAAGGGAACAATGTGGCCAAGGTTATTCGGCTATTGGGCGGTGAGGTGACAGCATCGGGCTTTATCGCCGGCAACAATGGGACATTCATTGAGGCGGGGCTGCAAGCTCGAGGGATCGATACGGCATTTATTGCCGCAAAGGGTGAATCACGCGTATGTCTGAATATTATGGATGAATCGAGCGGGTTATCAACTGAGCTGCTAGAGCAAGGGCCAGCGGTAGGGCGGTCGCAAATTGCACAGCTCAAGCAAAATTTGCTGGGGCTATCGCGAGATTCAAGCATCGTCGTCTTGTCCGGAAGTTTGCCTCCGGGGGCTCCTGCTGAGCTGTATGCAGAGTTGATTAGCATTGTGAAGACGGCAGGCGCACGAGCCTATTTGGATACAAGCGGAATTGCGTTTAGTGCAGGAATCGAGGCGAAGCCGCATTTTGTTAAGCCGAACGAACATGAACTGGCCGTCTGGCTCGGTAAAGTGAGTTTAACCGAGAATGAATCCATCGAGGCGGCTCATAAATTGTCCGACGAGGGCATTTCGCAGGTATGTGTCACACTGGGCGAGCGGGGAACGATTGCTGTTATAGATGGGCAAGGCTTCCGCGTTAATCCTCCGACGATTCAGGCGGTGAATACCGTTGGCTGCGGAGATTCCTTTGTAGCTGGCATGGCATACTCAGAGTCACGCGGGGACTCACCCGCGGAAAGGCTACGCATCGCAACGGCTGCGGCTGCAGCAAATGCGATGTCGGAGAGGGCAGGGCATATTGAGGATGATGTATTTCAGCATTTCCTTCACCAAGTGAAGGTTGTGCCATTATAAGTTGCCGCTTGCTTTCTTGTCCTTCATCCTCCAAAATTATGTTAGAATTGTTGACGGACCATTAGTGTACTAGAGGAGAAGGCTATGGAAATTTCTAAGACCGGACTTCGCAGGGCGAAGATTCTGGAACTGATCAAAGTGAGCGGTAAAATATCGATCCAGGAAATCATCGAAGCGACGGGCTGCTCGGAAGCGACAGCCAGACGTGATCTCGACTCTCTGGAGAAATCGGGAGAGATTATCCGCACGATTGGCGGGGCTATATATGATGGGGATCGCACCATGGTTTCTGAGGCATCCTTTGCTGATAAACGCTTCTCCCGTCTTCAGGATAAGGAACGGATTGCCCGTATGGCGGCCTCATTAGTGGAGGAGGGCGATGTGATCGGTCTTACCGGTGGCACGACAACCTTCCTGATCGCCAAGGAGCTGAAGAAGCTTCGCAATATTACGATTGTTACCAATGCGGTTAACATTGCTGCCGAGCTGGTGGATGCGGAAGACATTCAAGTGGTTGTGACAGGCGGAGTCATGCGTACGAAGAGCTATGAATTAATCGGTCCACTGGCAGAAAGTGTAGTCGGTAAGATCAACATTACGAAGATGTTCCTTGGTGTGGACGGCGTGTCTCAGGAGCATGGATTTACGATGCATTCCGAGCTAGAGTCGCGGATCGCCCAGCAGCTAATTGAACGAACTAGTCAGGTTTTCGCTGTGTTCGATGACAGCAAGCTGCGGAAATCGGCTTTGTTTACGATTGTTCAGCTCTGCCAAGTAAATGGGATCATTACGAATCGACTGCCAGAGGAATGGAACACCCTCGAATGTGGAGAACGCCAGATTGAAGTTCATATCGCAGCGGATGAACCGCAGTCGGGCCACGGCCCTTTTTAGCCTAAACGATATCCAGTTCATCAGAGTAGGGAAATATAAGCAACGGGATTGCCTTAGGGCAATCCTTTTTTATATGAAGGGGAATGTATAGAAAAAGACTTGATCTCCTAAACTGCGGATATAGAAAAATAAGGTTATTTAAGGTATGATCCAGTAGAGTCAGTCTGCTCAAAAATTAGTATTCACTCAGGAGGGGTAATGTGAAATATCGTACACTTGGAAAGACAGGGTTGGACGTATCCGTAATCGGCATCGGGACTTGGCAGTTCGGCGGAGAATGGGGGATTCAATTTACTCAGGACGAAGTGGATGCTATTCTCGATAAAGGCCAGGAGCTTGGCATCAATCTAATCGACACGGCAGAGTGTTATGGCGATCATTTGTCAGAATCCTTCATCGGCAATTATATCGGCCGGCGTAAGCGCGAGGACTGGGTGATTGCTACGAAGTTCGGACATCATTTCCATGAACGCTTTACCCGTACAGATGTATTCAATGCTGACGATGTTCTTAAGCAACTGGACGCTTCTCTCAAAGCGTTAAATACGGATTATATCGACCTGTATCAGTTCCATTCCGGTCCGGATCAGTTATTCGATAATGATGATCTATGGACGATGCTGGATAAACAGGTACTGGCCGGTAAAGTGCGGCATCTGGGTACTTCGATCGGAAGCAATGATAATCTGCATCAGACTGAACAATCTACCAAGGTGAACTCACAAGTGATTCAGGTCGTGTATAATCGATTAGATCGCAAGCCAGAAGAGCGTGTATTCCCGTCTTGTGAGAAGCAGAATCTGGGCGTGCTTGCACGTGTACCGCTGGCGAGCGGTTATTTGAGCGGTAAATATAAGCCAGGTGCTGTGTTCGATAATACGGATGTACGCCATCGCCATGATCCGGAAAACACTCGCCTCAAGCTGGAAGAGGTAGAAGAAATTCGCCGTAATGAAGTTCCTCAAGGTGTCGATATGGCCCAGTGGGCATTGGCATGGTGTCTCAAGAATCCAATTGTGACCGCAGTAATACCGGGCTGTAAGAATCCGGCGCAGGTCGAATCCAACGCAGCGGCAGCCAACCTACTATAAATCCGCTTTTGATCACGAAGCCACTCTGGGAGCATATTCGACATCGAATCTTGAATTCAGCCGGGCCTTCCGGTGCTCACGTACCAACTACGTACGCTCCGCTCCTCAGTCCCTAGCTTCATCCAACTGAAGCGTTTTGAAAAAACGCACATCGGAAGCATAACTTCGGTGCTGAAAAGCGGACTTTTTGTTCACGTTATTTAATTAGAATCGGTGTGATCGTTATAACGACGCAGCACCGATTCTTTTGTTATTTTAATAGAAAGTAAGCAACTATTCGACAATAATTAACAAACAAAAAGTTTTACAATTTGGTAAAAGTTGACGAAAAAGTGAGTTTTTCAATTGACCAATTCCAAAATTAGCCGTAGTATTAAATTATAGTTTTTTTTCAATATTATGGCTTTTTTCAGTTATCCAGTACTTCCATAAGGGGGGGTGAATCCTTTTTGGTTTCCACCGTCACCATTCGCGCAGAATTAGAAAGTTTCATCAAGAAGGAGGGGATAACACTTCATCAATTTGCTGAACGATCCGGAATTAATGTAGGTACCCTAAGCGGCATAATTAACGGGAACAGGCCAATATCGATTGGACAATTGGACGTGATTACCGACGTAATGGGTCTTCCGGCGGGCAGCTTTTATGAAATGTATACGGATGAGGGTTTTGCTTCTAAAGCTGCTCCTCATTGGCGTAGATTACGTCCCTTTCTGCTTCGCTGCGCGGAACTGCGGAGGCATGATTGCATTCAAAAGACGCTTGAGCTTCTTATTGAAGATATTAAACAAGTGGCAGGCATTTTTGAAACGGCGGAAATCATGTTTGAACAAGGTCTGATCGAGTCGGCTATTCTTCTGTATGAATGTGTGATCGAGAGTGAAAGATCAAGTCATAGCGAACGTTTAGCTATTAGTTACTTTAGGTTGTTTCAGATCTATCAAAAGGATCGACATAAAGGATTTACTGCGGCGGTTCAATTTTTACCTTATCGACATCGTTTGCCTGAAGCATTGGTATTGGACGGGCTTGTCATGTTGATAGATTTATTTGCTGTAAATGAGAAGTGGGATGAAGCAGAGGATTATGCAGATGAATTATGTCATATAGCATATAAACTATATGAGAATAAAATTTGGAAAGATCCGAACTTCAATCCAAGCCGTCCCCTTGTTTATTACTATGGAAGAGGATACTTATCTAAAGCAGGGGCTTATGAATATCGCAGGATGTATGATGAATCCAGGGTCTGGATTTCCAAATACGAAGACCTAAGCTGGTTTGAAGGTCTTGATGAGGCCGGTAACCTGGAAGTGGAAAGATATAAGATGTTTGCGGAAGCAAACCTTCTATCGATTGACATCAAGGAGGGGAATCGATCTAGAATCTCCGAGTATATTGCATTCCTTGAGGAACATCCCAGTGAGGTTTTGGAAGGGCTAACAACCTTGCTAGAATCAGCTAATAGGCATAAGTTTTTTGTGGATGAGTATCTGAACCGATTTGCTGAGGAAATTAAGTACTACAGTAAGGTGACACAAAAGGGCTGGGGCAATCAGAAGAATAATCAAGTTTCCTATAATGATTCTTATCATACATTTCGATGTGCCATATTTTTTCAAAAGTATGCTATTTATGGCTTCAGAAAAAAAATGGTCGATGATGGGATCGAAAATATCTTAAACAGCCTCAGGTTTTCCAACAAGATCAATAGTAAAAGCACAATATCAAACAATATGATTTTATTTGAATTCTTCCGTCATTATTCAACGGAAGAACAAAAATCAACGTATTTAAAACTATGTGAGGAGGCGTGGGACTATGAAGAAGAGCTTAATTTGGGCGAGTGTGCAAATTCTCTCGGTTAGTATTATTGCTGGAGGACTAATTACAACGTTAACTCATGGTATGGGGTATTAATTTGAATTGTTAGGAAGCAGGATAAGGAGTCGGCTCAATCATGAGTCGATTCTTTATTTTTAACCATAAATGGAATTTTTATGTATGCACAAACGTTCAATATGCATTATTTAGCAACACACCCTAAAATATAACATAGGGTGATTGACATTGATTAGAAGAGAGACTATAACAACTATTATTGAGCAGGAACGAGAGGAATTAAACCGACTGGCAGCGCAATATGGTTTGTTGGACAAGCGAGTGCTTGAACAATCTATAGAGCTCGATGAATTAATAAATAAATATAACAAAGTCAGGTATTATGACTCTCAGAAGAAGAAGCCGATTGCTTAGAGCGAAATGGCTTCTTCTTTGTTTTATTGGGAATACGAACTTACACAAGTTTCTATATTTATCGCATTGGGTAGAATATAAATGGAAATCCTGATAATAATATTTCGGCATAATGCTTGCATTTCATGGAGGGGCGATATGCGTAAAGTATGGTGGAAAGAGGCTGTTGCATACCAAATATACCCACGAAGCTTCATGGATTCAAATGAAGACGGTATTGGTGATCTACAAGGGGTTATTTCCAAGCTCGATTATTTGAAGGATCTCGGCATCGATGTGATCTGGATCTGCCCTATTTATAAATCTCCAAATGACGATAATGGTTATGATATCAGCGATTTTTACGGTATTCTGGATGAATTTGGAACGATGGATGATTTCGATATGCTACTTACGGAGTGCCATAATAGGGGCATTAGGCTCATTATGGATCTGGTATTGAATCATACGTCGGATGAGCATCCCTGGTTCATTGAATCCCGTTCTGCTCAGAATAATCCCAAACGGGATTATTATATTTGGCGAGAAGGCAAGGGAGGATCAGAGCCGAACAATTGGGAATCGATGTTCAACGGATCTGCATGGGAATATGACGGGCAAACGGAACAATATTATTTGCATCTGTATTCTGTGAAGCAGCCTGATCTTAATATGGAAAATCCGGTCGTGCGTCAGGAGTTAATCTCCATGATTCGTTGGTGGCTGGATAAGGGCATAGATGGTTTTCGAGTGGACGCGATCACACATATCAAGAAGCAGCCGGGGCTACCGGACATGCCCAATCCGAAGCATTTGCGTTATGTTGATGCCATGGCCGGTCATCGTAATGTTGAGGGGATTCATGACCTTCTGCAGCAATTCAAGCAGGAGGCCTTCGCCGATTACGATATCATGACAGTCGGTGAAGCGAGTGGAACACCGATCTCGGAAGCAGATAAGTGGATTGGTGAGAAGAACGGCGCGTTCAATATGATCTTCCAGTTCGAGCATGTTAGCCTGGATTTTGGACCGGAGGGCCGTTGGGACTGTGGACCGTGGAGTCTAGCTAAGCTGAAACAGATTATGCAGAAGTGGCAAATTGGGCTGGACGGAATCGGTTGGAATGCTCTGTATTTGGAGAATCATGATCAACCTCGCAGCGTGTCCCGATTTGGTGATCCCGTGCATTATCATAAGGAATCTGCCAAGATGTTGGCCACGTTCTTCATGCTGATGCAGGGCACTCCCTTTATTTATCAGGGGCAGGAGATTGGTATGACCAATGTCCATTTCCATAACCTTAACGAGTATCGGGATGTAGAGATTTATAACTATTACCGCGAACGACTGATGGATGGCCAGGATATTGATGAGACGATGCGCAGGATTCGATTCCGGGCTCGTGATAATGCGAGAACACCTATGCAGTGGAATGATTCCCAGCATGGCGGATTCTCGGGTGTTGTACCATGGATTCGCGTCAATCCCGACTATCATCGCTTTAATGTGGAGCAGCAGATATCCGACCCAGACTCGATATTGAATTACTATAAGAAACTGATCTCGCTGCGTAGATCAAGCGAGACGCTTATATACGGCAAATACGGCAGCTTTATGGACAAGCATCCAGAGATATTTGCTTATTCCCGTTCTCTTGACGGTGAGATCTATTTGATCGTACTTAATTTCTACGGTAATACCCCACCATTTGAAATGCCGGACGAGTTGAAAGGATTTACCTTTCACGTTGTTCTCTCCAATTATGAGATGGACCGGAGCCGATTGGACAATACATTTGAGATGAAGGCCTATGAAGCCATTGTGTATCAACTCGATTAGTTAAACTAATAGAGGTAATTCAAAAAGTCCACTTTTGATCACGAAGTGAATCAAGAAGTAACTCGGCATCGAATCTTGAATTCAGCCGGGTCTTCCGGTGCTCACGTACCCAAAACGTACGCTCTGCTCCTCAGACCCTAGCTTCATCCAACCTTCTCGGTGCTGAAAACCGTACTTTTTGAACATGTATTTATAGAGGTACCTACTTAAATATAACATTAGAAGGGGAGTTTCTCCACACATGTGCAGAGGTGCTTCCCTTTTTGGGTTAGCATCATCTGCTTCTACTTATTTCGCATGCTTACGTAAGAAGTTTGTTAGCCCGATCTACTCAGCCTAATATGGTGATAGATAGTTATTTGTCGTGTTTTGTTGTATAAATATAATAACAATTAATATAACAAATATATTGAAGTGGATTGAAATGTTCGTTGTATATTGAATCGGGCGTTGACTACATTGGAGGCGAATGATGAACCATCAGCATATTCTAAGCGATTGGAAGTTCAAAGCTTGTGATGAAGAGGAGTGGCTGCAGGCTCAGGTACCGGGAACGGTGCACACAGATTTACTGCGGCATGGTATCATAAGTGATCCATTCTATGGGGTCAATGAGCATGATTTGCAGTGGATCGATAAGAAGGATTGGGAATACGAAGCGAATCTAAAGCTTACCGAAGACATGGCCCTACTGAGTCATTTGGAGCTTGTATTTGAGGGGTTGGATACTTATGCGGATGTGTATGTGAATGAGCAGCATGTATTGTCCGTTGATAATATGTTTCGTGCCTGGCGGGCCGATGTGAAGCCATATGTTCATGTCGGTGATAATAAGGTCAGAGTGGTATTTTGTTCACCGATCGTCAGGGATATGGTCAAGCTACATAAGCTGGGCATGGAGATGCCAGCCCCTAATGATCAATCTGATCTGGGGGGACTGGGTGATCATAAGCTCAGTGTATTTGCAAGGAAAGCCCCTTACCATTACGGCTGGGATTGGGGACCAAGATTTGTGACATGCGGAATTTGGCGCGAGGTTAGGCTGGAAGGTTGGTCGGCGCCGAAGCTTACCGAGTTGTATATTAGACAGAATCAAGTGTCTGCGGAGATCGCCGACTTGACGGCCGAGGTGGAGGCCTTTGTACCAGCTGCCTGGACAGGCCGATTGAAGATCGTTACTGGTGAACAGATTTGGGAGAAGCCGGTTGAACTCACCGCGGGAGTTCAGGTGATCAAGCTGGATATGCATATCAGCAAGCCTGAGCTATGGTGGTGCCGCGGGCTTGGGGAACCATCCCAGTATACTTTCAAGGCGGAGCTTCTGGAACAGGACTATTCTGTGTCCGAGAAGCAGGTTAAGACCGGCTTACGTACCATTCGCCTTATTCGCGAACGTGATACGGCGGGGGCTTTATTTTATTTCGAGCTGAATGGTGTTCCTGTATTTGCTAAGGGAGCCAACCATATACCGAATGACAGCTTTATTCCTGAAGTGACTTATGAGCGTTACCGCCATGAAATAGCGACTGCTGCGGCCAGCCATATGAATATGCTCCGCGTGTGGGGCGGTGGATTTTATGAGGAGGATATCTTCTACGAGCTATGTGATGAGTATGGTCTGCTTGTCTGGCAGGATTTCATGTTCGCTTGCAGCATGTATCCGGGGGACGAGGCCTTTCTATCCAATGTTGCTCAGGAAGCGGAGTATAATATCCGGCGCCTGCGCAATCATCCTTGCATTGCCCTATGGTGCGGGAATAATGAGATCGATTCAGCTTGGGCCCATTATATAGAGAATAGCGGCTGGGGCTGGAAACAAAATTATGATATGCTTCAGCGGGAGAAGCTGTGGGCGGACTATGAGGCTCTGTTCCACCGTATATTACCTGAGGCAGTATCCCGATTGGCCCACAATATCGCGTATTGGCCATCATCCCCGCTCCGTAGTTTGAGCCGGGATGAGAATCAGCATGCCAATGTATTATCCGGCGAAGGGGATATTCACTATTGGGGAGTATGGCACGCCGTAGAGCCGTTCGAGAACTACAACAGCTATATAGGCCGTTTTATGAGTGAATATGGTTTTCAATCTTTCCCTGAGCTTAAGTCTGTTCTTAGCTACGCTCCGGAAGAACAGCTTGAATTAGAATCAGACATTATGCTTGCCCATCAGAAGAACGGTAGCGGCAATCGGCTGATCAAGGAGTATATGGAGCAGTATTTGCCTGATCCGAAGGACTTCAAAGCCTTTCTGTATATGAGTCAGATTCTTCAGGCCCAAGCGATGGAGACGGCAATAGAAGCGCATCGTAGGAATAAGCCTTACTGTATGGGGACGTTGTATTGGCAGATGAATGATTGCTGGCCAGTCGCTTCCTGGGCGGGTATGGATTACTACGGGCGCTGGAAGGCGCTGCAATATACAGTTCAGAGAAGCTATCGTGATATTATACTGTCCATCGTTAGGACAGAGGATGGCATCGATATCTATGCTGTGAATGACAAGAGGGACTCGGTCTCTGGTAAGCTGGAGCTGCAACTGTTTGATTTCAGTGGGAACAGGCTATATGAGAATACGGAACAGGTCATTCTTGAGGCGGATTCATCTGGTAAGATCAAATCTATGCATCTGAGCGAATTGCTTCAGTCCTGGGATCAGCAACGGACAGTTCTGGTAGTCAGCTTGAAGCAGGGAAATGAGTTGCTCGACCGCAAGCCGTATTATTTCACCTCATTAAGAAATATCGAACTGCCGCAGTCAAGCATAACGATACATGAAGTACCGGGAACGAATGGAACCTCATTCACATTGGAGTGCGATGCTTTAGCCCGGCAAGTATGGCTATCTGCGGAGGAGGAAGGGGTATTCTCGGACAATTTCTTCGATCTAATCCCGGGTATGCCGGTTACAGTGCAATTCTATCGCCGTAGTTCTGGAGATAAGGCCTTTGTTCAGGATTCTCCGGGTCATGTCACAGTAAGGTCTATGAGAGATTTTATATCGTAAAGGCTGCCTCGAAGGTTACGAGCTGATGTCGCTGTTATAGCGGTGTCAGCTTGTTTAGTTTACGCGGTGTCGGATGATATCTCTACAGCGTATTTCACTATTTTCCATTCCTAACAAGTTAGATAATCTCGTTCATTGCTGTTATAATGTTGACTTGACCAATACTAGAAAGAGATGAAATGAGGATGGAAAATTATCGGATTATGAACCGATGGAAGTTTGCTGTTACGTTCTTGCTTATATTGTTAAAAATCGGCCTGATGCGGTATTTCTTCTACGATGGAGTTCATTTGGGGGGAGTGACTGCCGAGGCGCTGTCCGCATTGGCTCTCCTTTGTCTTGTTGATTTAATATTCCCTATTAAGAGGAAGGGGATCGTATACACTAGTTTTAATTTCATATTTTCTCTGGTGTTGTTCGCGGCTACTTTATATTTCGCCCACTTCGGGACGATTCCGACCTACGCTGTACTGAGTGAGCTGAACCAGGTTCCGCAGATTCGGGGAAGTGTGAACGCGCTACTGCGGCCGGAGCAGTTTTTGTATTTTGTTGATTTTGTAGTGCTATTCATTGTGTATATCGTTCGCAAGATTGTCTCCTACCGTCGAAGCCGCAGTCTTAGCTTCTCTATGGAACGTCGTGATTCAGGCGGTAAGAGTCGCGGTTGGATTATTGGGGTAGCTGTTTTATTAATACTTTGTGTCGGTGCATCAACGCTTTATGTTCGCTCCGGCAAAGGTATCGATAACGAACTGGTCCGCGGCGAGAAAATAGGTTTCTTGAACTATCAGATCGATGCGGCCCTTCGTAATCAACAAGAGGAGAAAATGCTCCAAGAGGGGAATCTGGAGGAGACAGCTGGCGAGATTCACGCTTTGCAGAATACCTATCCTTACCACGACCAGAAGGCACCGGTGACACCAGATTATTTTGGTGCGGCCAAGGGTAAGAATCTGATTGTCATTCAGATGGAGTCCTTTCAGAATTTCCCGATTAATCTCAAGATCGGTGATCAGGAAGTAACGCCGGTATTGAACGGGCTTGCTAAGGAAGGAATTTATTTCCCATATGTCTTCCAACAAATCGGCCAGGGAAATACATCGGATGCGGAGTTTATGTCGAACACATCGATCTACCCTACGGCAGCGGTAGCGATGTCTACCGGATACGGGAACCGTGAATTGCCAAGTCTGCCTCGGTTGTTGCAGAAGCATGGTTATGTGGCGAATACGTTCCATATCAATGATGTAACATTTTGGGACCGGAACAAGCTATACCCGGGGCTTAATTTTGACAAGTACTATGACAAGCCTTACTACAATAATGATCACTTTAATGATTTTGGTGCCTCGGATGAGGAGATGTACCGGGTTGGGATCGAGAAGCTGAAGGAGATTCATAGCGAAGGCAAGCCATTCTATGCTCAATTCGTGACTACATCCAGTCACTCTCCATTCGTTGTCCCTGAAGACAAGAAACAAATTCAGCTTCCGCAGGATATGGATGGGACGAATCTAGGGAATTATATTACGGCAATTAACTATACGGATTATGCAATAGGAAAATTGATAGATCAGTTAAAAGAAGCTGGAATGTGGGACGATACGATGCTCGTCATATATGGAGACCACTTCGGAGTGCAACCTAGTGATACTAGTGCTGGCGAGATTGAGCAGAAGCTGGGCATCGCTTATGATGACCGGGTGAGCCGCTTCAATATTCCGCTCATTATGCATATTCCAGGACAGCAGCCGGGTATCCGTACAGAGCGTGTCGGTGGTCAGGTAGACATTATGCCGACGACGGCGAATTTACTAGGTATCTCTTTGAAGGATGAGGGCTTTACGGCCATGGGCCAGGATCTGCTTAATGTCGACCGCAATGTAATTGGTATGCGATATTATTTGCCAACGGGCTCTTTCTTCAATGACGATGTGATGTTCATTCCTGGGCAAGGCTTCGACGATGGGTCCGCTGTTTCGATCAAGACGCTTCAACCTGTCGCGGATTTCTCGAAGTATCGCAGCGACTACGATTATATTATGAAGCTGATGGGCTTGTCCGATCAGTATGTGAAGCTGCTGCCCAAGAGGGGATAAGCGGTCTATACAATAAAATAAGCCCCGCTGGAGGAATATCTCCAGCGGGGCTTATTTTAATAGGTTTTGGTAAGCTAGAATATATGGTATTTCTTGGAGACGCTTTCGCTAATAATCGCGACAAGCTCTTGCGATTGTTGTTGGTAGGCTTCGATGGAAATATGGCCGTCGGCCAATCTCTTATCTAGCTGCTCTTGTAGCTGTGATACTTGCAGGCTGATGACGGAGTCTACATCTTTCTGATTGGATATAGTGATGTCAGCAAGAGAGTTGCCCGCTGCCAGTGCTTCATATAGTGCATCTGTGCAATTCTCGTTATTGGCGATACCTACTGCATCAATAAGCGGGTCACTGTTCTTCTGTTTGGAATTGCTCTTATTCTGATCAACCTGCTTAGCTGGAATAAGAGCCAGCGCTTTCGCCGCGGCTGCTGTTTGTCCCGATATACCTGAACCCAGCGTAATGAAGCAAGCCATCGTTCCTACAATCACGATTCGTCTTATAGTCATAAAAAAGTAATCCTCTCCATTCATACTATCAGAGGTTGAACACGTACTATCAATAATACGTCGAGGGAGCCGAGGAGGTTTCATTAATTATTTTGTATTGCAAAAAAGATACTATTAACCCGCGAAATAAGGCCGAATGGTATCAATGTTGTACCTGCTCGGTTAAATTTTCTTTACGAGGAAAAAAGAAGAAACTTTTATGCCTGTTATTGCGTTAAATTAGACGATGATAATTTATCATGCCAGATCAATCCTAGGCATGAGGGAGGATGGAATTTTTGAAGAAAATATGGACTATACTTCTTGCAGCGATACTCGTTGTACCGTTATTGCTGCAACCGTCGACTGCGCAAGCGGCCAAAGCCATCACGATCTATGTGGATGGTGTTCAATTGCAGACCGACGTGCCGCCAGTGATGGTTCAAGGGCGTGTTATGCTGCCGCTTAGAGCCATTTTTGAGGCATTGGATGCACGAGTGTATTGGGATCAAAAGAGTCAAACCGTTACTGGGATTAAAGGGGATACAACGGTAGTTCTCAAGATTAAATCGAAGGTAGCTACCATTAATGGCCAGACAGTTACGCTTGATGTACCAGCACAGACATTGAGAGGCAGAACAATGGTGCCTGTCCGCTTCGTTAGTGAAGCGCTCGGTCAGGAAGTTGGCTGGAATTCAAAGGATCAGATCGTATCGATTAAATCCGATACTCCAAGCAACATCAGCATTTCTCCGGTGAGCTATGTAACGCTTCGCGATGTTGGCAATCAAGGAGATGGGCGTGACTTAGAGGTTAGCTTCTCCAAATCATCTACTGAGTCACTTGTCGATCATTACCGGGTTATGGTTGTGAAGGCTTCAAAGAGCTTAAATCTGGCATCTGCTCTAAATGTCTCCGCTTCGAATTATACGATCGTATCGCCTACTGGTTCGGATCGTGCGGTAACATTATCGCAGAGTTCACGGGATGTGGACGGAGACTATATTAGAAATGATCAGCCTTATGTGGCTTATGTGCTTGCTGTTGGGAAAGGTTCCTATTCCAGCGTATTATCGAGTCCTTCTCCGAAGATTACTCTAGAGAACTTGTCTTCGGTTGCAGCGGTAACGAATGTGAAGATTAGTGATGTTAGCGACTTCGGTGATGGACGCGACATCTCGTTCAGCTTCACTCGTCCGCAAAGTGACAATAATATTTCGAATTATCGTGTGTTTATCGTAAAGACGAAGGATGCTAACAATTTCAGTCTTACTACGGCAAATAATTTATCTAGCAGCTACTATATGACAGCCAATAAATCGGGAAGCAATGGCGGCACGATGACAGGAATTCTATCCTCTTCGTCGCGCGACACTTCCGGCGATTATATTAAGAACGGTGTACCTTATACAGCATTTGTCCTGTCTGTAAGCAACACCAGCTCAGCTGTTAATAAGCTGTCGTCTGCTTCATCGTCAGTAACACTTAGTCCGAATACCGTGACTTCTCCGGTTGTTACTCAAGTTGATGATATCAATGACTATGGGGATGGACGCGACCTACGGGTTAGCTTCAACAAAGTGTCTGATGAATCTAATATCAGCTCTTACCGGATCTTTGTGGTTCGGGCCAACAACTATTCGAACTTCACATTGACGAAGGCGAACGGTCTGTCCAGTTCATATTATACACAGGTGAACAAGACGGGCTACAATATCACTCAAACCCTCTCTTCAGGGGCACGAGATACAGACGGTTATAACATTCAGAATGGGGTCAGCTATCGTGTATTCGTTATGGCTGTAGCTAAGAACTCAGGGAATAACGTGTTATCGTCTGCGTCGAATGCGATTACGTTGTATAGCAACAATGTAGGTCAAGTATCGAATCTGTATGCCAGCGATGTGAATGATTATGGGGACGGTCGTGATCTCTATGTCTCTTTCACCAAGGCGGCAGATGAGTCCAATATTAGTCAATATCGGATCATGGTCGTTCCAACTGCTAATTACAGCAACTTCAGTCTGTCGGATGCAAATAACGTGTCCAGCAGCAATTATACGACCGTGAACAAATCAGGGAATTCCACTTACGGGCAGGCGCTCACATCATCTACACGAGATGTACGTGGCAATTACATCAAGGAAAGTGTTAGCTACCGCGTCTATGTTCTCTCAGTAGGCTATGGCAACTATTCCGGCAGCAATGCGCTGTCCTCGCCATCGTCAACGATTACACTCGGGAAGAACTACAATGTGCAAGCCGTGTCCAATCTGAATGCTACTGATGTAAGTGATTATGGAGATGGCCGTGACCTGCAGGTCACGTTCACGAAGCCTTCCGATGAATCGAATGTCAGTCAATATCGGATTCTGGTTGTACCTACAGCTTATTACAGCAGTTTCAGCCTATCGCAAGCCAATAGCAGCTCTTATTACACGATCGAGAACAGAGGCGGGAATAGAACGGTAACTAGAACATTGGATGGTGCCCGAGATGTACAGGGGAACTACATTAAGGAAGGAACTAGCTACAAAGTTTATGTATTGACCGTAGCAAACGGAAATTCTTCTAGCGCTAATGTTCTATCTTCTGCTTCGTCGATCACGCTTAGTAAGAACAAAGCCGTTCAAGCAGCGAGCAATGTTAAAGCAAGTGATGTAGGTGATAATGGAGATGGCCGAGATTTAAAGGTAGAGTTCACGAAAGCTTCCGATGAATCGAATATAGGCAGCTACCGGATTTTGGTTGTCCCTGTGTCAAGCGCAAATGGCTTTAATCTAGATGCTGCCATTAAAAATTCTAATTATACTAATGTAAATAAAGGTCAGTATAGTCTGAATTTGAAGACTGGTGATAAAGATACAACTGGTTACCCTATTGCCAACGATAAGGAATATCGGGTGTACGTATTGTCAGTAGGTACAGGAAGTTCCCAGGGAATGTATAACTTGTCCGGTCCTTCCGATGTTATTAAACTGGTTAATAATGCAAAAGTTGATGCAGTAGGACAGGTAAAGTTAGATGTTAAAGGAAATAAAAATAGCTATAGTGATATCGAGATCAGTTTTAAGAAAGTTAAGGATGATCAAAATGTAGTACAAGAGTATAGAGTGTTTATGATTCCAGAGGGATGGGAAGGTACTTTCAATCAACAGAGTGCCGAAAGCATTAAAGATGACAGTTGGTACTCCATAATTAAACCCAATAATAATGATATTGTGCAAACCTTGACGACCCCAAAAGATGCCTCTGGTAATCCTATTGAAGTTGGAAAATCGTATGTCGCCAAGGTTCTAACTGTAGCTAGGACGGGAGCCAATGCGTTGTCAAATCAATCTAACGCGGTATCCCTCTTGCCAAATCCAGATAATGTCGCTGTAGAGGCGGCTATGATTACAAGTGCTTCTACCGAAACTGATGGAATTACAGTTACAATTAAAACGCCAGATAAGAAGGCATATATCGATAGTTACGAGATATATGCAGTACCAAGTGATATACCGGATTTTAATCTAAATAACCTTAACTCGGTTAATCCGTCTACGACAGTTTATTCTAAAGATTTTTCAGGTGGACCTATCAAGATTAATGTAACGACACCTGGATCTTATAAGCTCTACGTTCTTTCGAGACCGGATGGTAAAAATGCTAAAAAGGCAGCTTTATCCGCATTTTACTCAATAGACGTAGTAACACCAGTCGCCCCATCTCAAGACCCTCAATCTTAAGAGATAGGTTAAAGTAATTTCTTTAAAGAAGGGACTCCTCAACGGTGGTTCATGAACCATTAGAAGGAGTCCCTTCTTGTTGTGCGTAGCACAGCACATTCTATGACTTCATCTCCGAATGAATGACTTAAACTGGCACAGGGCAATCAAGTAGATGTACAATAGTAAGACAAGCTAGAGTACCAAAATTTAGGATAAGGTGGACATGGATTCATGACGAAGGTCGGTTTAGTAATGCGTAAAATTCAATTTGCGGAGGCACAGGGTCCAAGGGTATTTGCCGAACGGTTGCGAAATATCGCCAAAGAGCTGGGAGTCGAGATTGTCTTCATTTCACCCGAGCGGCATGTCAGCGGTCATGATTGGATTCCGGGTTACGAGCATGAGAAGGGGGATCTGGTCAATTATGATATTGTGCTTGATCAGATTTACGCAGAGCGTATCGAGCATGTGATCTATACGGTGTCCGGGTTCACCTTTCTGAAGATGTTCCTGAAGAACAGCGTGCTGTTCCCTCACAGCTTCCCTGATCCAGCTCTTACAGGGTATGAGATGATGAAGCCCTTCTATAGCATCGTAGACAAGGCAATCGTGCAGACTGATTTTCTGAAACGTCAGCTGGATACGGTATTTGGCGTCAGCGACGTGGACGTGATCCCCATCGGCTTCAGTGAGGAATTAGCCCATCGCTATTACGATCCAAGCGCTGTCGTTGCTAATCGCATATTATGGATCGGTCGTGATGAAGAGAATCGCCGCCCGGATCTCGTATTGGAATATGCCAGACAGAACCCAGACAAAGAGGTCTATATGGTGTTCGGTGGGATTCGCTACAAAGAAAGCATGAAGAAATACGATATCCCGCATAACGTGAAGCTTAAGTTTGCTCTAACCCAGGAGGAAGTATTTGAACTGATGAATTCGGCTAAGGTGTACTGGAGCTGTTCAAAATTCGATACTTTTGCAATGCCGTTAACTGAGGCGCTGGCGATGGGTAAGATTGTGGTTAAGCCCGAGCATCCTTGCTATGATCACATAAGCTCACGGCATGCTTTTGCGGGTAATGAGCAGAATTGGTTCGAGCTGGTGAATATGGCGGCGGCTCTGCCGCAACAGATATCTACATACAATCGTGATTACGCTTTTGGCAAATTTTCGTCTACCGTAATGAAACAAGGGTATGAGAAGTTTTTTGATCAGTGGTTGAACAAGTAAATGCAAATTATTTAATGAACAAGCGAAATCATCCGAATTGAGGAAATTGGGAAAAGGTTATTTCATATGTATAGAGTAGCCCTGTTTTTAAGGGCATGGTTAGAGGACGTAGTACGCACTCTCGGGCAGATCGCCCGTAAGAGTGATTCTAATTTTGTAAGCGCTATAATTTTAGGATGATGAGGTTATTGGCGGGAGGAGAATGCAGGATGAGTTTGAATCAAAGCTTGGGGTACGATGATGACGCGAAATTGTTAATTGTAAATGCAGATGATTTCGGCATGTGTCATGCGGAGAATCTGGCGATTCAGCGGCTGTTCCAGGAAGGTATTATCTCTTCATCGACGATTATGATGCCCTGTGGATGGGCGAAGGAAGCTGCGGTCTGGAGTGCGAATCATCATGAATATGATGTTGGCGTACACTTGACCTTTACCAGTGAATGGAGCGGTTATAAATGGGGTCCAGTGACAAGAAATGGCGATGTAAGGTCCCTGGTTACGAAGGAGGGGTACTTCCCGACCGATTGTAAGACGTTTGAAGAGCAGGCTGAGCCGGAGCAAGTGCGCCTGGAGATCGTCAATCAGATTGAAGCTGCGCTGGCGATGGGGGTCAATCCGACTCATCTCGATAATCATATGGGTAGTTTATATGGCTTGGCAACCGGTAAGCAATTTCTTGATGTTGTCTTTGAGATTTGCGCCTGGTACGGACTGCCTTTCCGTATGCCAAGAGCGCTGCCGAATATGGAGAAAGTACCTCCCGAAGCAATAGAAGTAGCGAATCAGGCCACGGCCCTAGCTGACCATATGGGAGTCGTTATTTTAGATTATTTGATTGGGCTTCCCTTTGGAAAGTTGCCAGGGGAGACGTATGATAGCTATAAACAGAGCATGATTGAGGTGCTGCAGAATTTACAGGCTGGGGTGTCGGAAATACTGATCCATCCAGCGATCGCGAGCGAGGAGCTTAAGGCGATCCATCACGAATGGGAGAAGCGACAATGGGATTATGAGTTGTTCCGTGACAGAGAAGTACAGCAGGTGATAGAAGAACAGGGAATCATTCGGACCTCATGGAGTGCATTGCAGAAGGTGCAGAGACAGGGGAAATAAATCGGGAAGCAGGAGCCTTTACCGTTTACGACGGTAAGGGCTTTTTTTCGTGTAGACAGTAATTTTTAGAGGAATCGTATTTTCCTATTGCAATATACAGTCGAACTATATATAGTGTAACTATACAGCACAACGATATATAGTGCGACTGAATAAAGGAGGGCAACATAAAGTGATACGGGACAAAAACTTACCGCTGACAGAGACGGTTTATTATATACTGCTAGCCTTGCTTGAACCGGCCCATGGCTATTTGATTATTCAGAAGGTTGAAGAATTAAGCGCTGGCCAAGTACGTATGGCAGCCGGAACGTTGTATGGAGCGATAGACAATCTTCTGAAGCAGAGGCTGATCCAGCCCGTGCCCAGCGAAGATAGCCGCCGCAAGGTTTATGTAATTACCGAATTAGGCCGTGATATTCTGCTTCAGGATTATATCCGTATGCGGCATATGATCGAGATGACGGCGATGATTATGGATGGTGGAAGAGGGGGAGCAATATGAGGAAATACAAGTTTTTTACCGATTTTGATCGTGAGGAGCAGTGGCTGAATGAGATGGCCCGCTCAGGATATTTGCTAGTGAATAAAGCTTACAGCTATGAGTTCACTGAAGGGTCGCCAGAGGATGCGAATTACCGGATTGACTATCGGACCTTCAAGAAAAGACAAGACTTTGAGGATTATCGGACGTTATTCGAGGATAGCGGCTGGAAGCATATCGCCGGGACGAAGAGCTCGGGGGCACAATATTTCAAGCAAGTGAAGGAGCAGGGGGATGAGGATATCTTCTCGGATGTAGACTCCAAAGCGGCGCGCTATAAGCGGCTTTCAGAAATGTGGATGTCGCTAGCTGGTTGTTTCATCCCTTTATTCGCGGTATTGATATCCACGGGTGCGATTAACATCACTGCTTTTGTTAAACCTAAGCTTCTCTATTATACGCCGGGACTTTGGGAGATGAATGGGTCTCATTTCTGGAGAGCATTTCTGTTCGAGACACCATTTGCTCTTCTCCGTGGTTTCAGCTGGGTGATTCTTCCGATATTCATTCTGGTGTATATGATTTTCGCTTACAAAGCGAAGACGCAATTTGCGAAGACGCAGCAAGGACGCTAGACTATCCCTAATAAGAGCAAGAGCCTCCCAGAGACCGAGATAACGGTTCTGCGGGGGCTTTTTGCATCTTTACAGCTCGATAGAGAAAAAATGAAAGAAGTTTTGAAACTTTTTCTGCACCTTCTTAGTCTAATGAGCACAACAGCAAGCCAAGCTTGTAACAAGCAAAGGATTTGCGATCCATTGGGGGTGAACCAACTGAATACAGAAATGGCGAAAATGACCGAACAACAATTCAGCGAACGGGTCGGAGCGTGTAAGGAGAAGCTGTACCGCTTTGCCTTCTGTTATGTGAAGAATGAGCAGGAGGCGCTGGAGATCGTATCCGAGGCGACCTATAAGGCATATCTAGCTTACAGAAGATTGGACAATCCGCAGTACTTTGAGACCTGGATAAGCCGAATTGTGATCAATTGCGCTATGGACCATATGAGAAGACACAAGAAATATACTTACATGGAGGACAGCGTGGTGGAATTCTCCGCCAAAGAGGACCCGATACCGCTGGAGGATAAATGGGATCTTTATGAGGCGCTGGATCGGCTCAAGCCGGAGGATAAGGCTTTTATTATTTTGAAATATTTTGAGGATCAGCGGTTTAAGGATATGGCCGAGGTTCTCTCAATGCCGGAAAGTACCGTGAAGACCAGACTTTACCGGATACTAGACAAGCTGAAGAAACAATTAATGAAGGAAGAGGTAGATATACTATGACCGGAAAAGAACGCTATGACAATATAGAAATACCCTCCCAGCTCTCAGACGTTATAGAGAAGGCTACGCAACGTGGGCGGGGTCATAGGCGGAATCGAAGACTACTCCGTGGAACTTCCACTCTTGTTGCAGCATGTGCTGCGTTAATGATAGCTGTTAATATACCGGGTGTGGCTATGGCGTTATCCGATGTACCCGTAG
The DNA here is from genome assembly GCA_036498705.1 of Paenibacillus sp. Taxonomy (GTDB): domain Bacteria; phylum Bacillota; class Bacilli; order Paenibacillales; family Paenibacillaceae; genus Fontibacillus. The sequence goes on along the minus strand of DASYFA010000227.1, from coordinate 4,384 downwards.
TAGGCTCGATCGTCAAGGTTCTGCAGGTTGGAGGCGGGGGAGAGCGTACGGATGGGGCCAAGGTGAATACATCGGTTCAAGAGAATACGCTGGATATTCACTTCACCGTCGATGGTGAGCAGATCGCTAACGTACCTGCATATACAGTAGATTACAAGGAAGCGCCGAATCGGTTGATCTTTAACTTCAACGGCGTTCGGGATTTGGATTTGCAGAAATTGCAGCAGGATATCCTTTCTCTCACAAATGTGAAGGACGTGTACAGCAATGTTATACTTGATGACTCTGCAATCCGCTTTGTGGTCGAACTTAAGGATAACATCGATTATTCTGTATCTGAATATAAAGAGCCTGGTTATATTCAATTGAAACTGTTCGGTGCTGCGAAACAGGTAGAACCTCATGAGGTCTTCTATGTTCGCAGCCAAGAGATGGAGCAGGGCGAATCGCTAGGTATGCTGGATGAGCAATATGCCCAGGATGGTAGCTCGGTTATCAAGACGAAGAATGGGAAGTACGTGTTGGCGATCGGCGGCTTTAAATCTCAAGCTGAGGCTGAGGAAATGCTTCATAAATTGTCCGAGCGTGAGGATTACAATGAACCTATGCAAGTAGATAGCTGGATGAGCAATGAGAACCCGCAGTAAATAAATAACTTAGCCCGATAAATAATAAGAGACCCGAAGGCATGCCTTCAGGTCTCTCTTTGTAATTCTAGAAGCTGTGCTTCGTGAGGTACGAAGTTACTTGAGTAACATCGTCTCTTTATGTAGTAATACTTCTATGTTCTCCTTACTTAAAGGCGGACTATAATAGTATCCTTGTATTTGATCACAGCCATTGTCCTGCAGGAACTTGAGCTGTTCTTCTGTCTCGACCCCTTCGGCAAGCACGGTTAAGCCCAGTGATTTGCCAAGTTGAATAATGGATAGGAGCAGTGCGGTATCCCTCGGCGCGGCTGGCGTCTGTGTGATGAAGGTTCGATCGATCTTGAGAACTTGAAGAGGTAGCTCTTTCAAGTAATAGATCGAAGAATAGCCTGTCCCGAAGTCATCGATGGATAGTGAAATTCCCCGCTCCTTCAAGTAGTCCAGTTTATTCTTAATAATCACCGGATCATTCAGAATGGATTCGGTGACTTCCAGCTCGAGGTACTGCGGATCTAACCCAGTCTGCTCTAGTGCTGCTTCTACGATATGTACGAATCTAGGATGCCGGAATTGTATCGCTGAGACGTTAACGGAGATTGGTAACTTAGGATAACCAGCCTCTTGCCAAGCCATATTCGTCCGGCAGGCTTCACGCAATACCCACTCTCCAAGTTGCACAATAAATCCGGTGTCTTCCGCCACAGGGATGAAGGTAGAGGGTAATATCCGCCCGTGATCTGGATCGTTCCAGCGAATAAGTGCCTCGTAGCCGGTCAAGGCTAGACTAGATGAATCCACCTTAGGTTGGTAATATAGTTCAAATTCACCGTTCTCCAATGCACGCGGCAATTTCTTCTCGATCTGAACTCTTTCAAGCAGCTTATCCATCAGATAATAATCAAAATAGTGCGGTTCTTGTACGGAGGCAAGCTTGGCCTCCTTCATCGCCAACTCAGCATGCTTCAATAATTGGGTTACATCGGTACCATCATCCGGGAAGAGACTAATCCCCATGCCAAACCCGATATGAATCTTCTCCCCATTAACGAGGTAGGAAGGTCGAAGTGCTTCACTTAGACCACAGGCCATCTTATGTATTTGCAGTGGATCAGATAACTCGGATAACAAAATGATGAACTCATCGGCGAAGCTGCGGCAGATCGGTGTTCCTTCAGGGAAGGAAGCACGCATGCGATCCGCGACTCCCTTTAACAGTTCATTGCCGGCACGCTCTCCATAGCTTTCATTTATATAACGGAAGCGATTTAGATTTACTCTTAGTACAGCTGCTGTCTTCTGCTCGTCTTTAGTTCGCTGTAGACTAGCTTTCATCACTGTGTTGAACCGGCTCATCGTCAGCAGGTCTGTAACAGAGTCGAAATAAGTAAGCTGACGGATTCTTTGTTTGGAGGCGTTACGATCTTCGATCTCCTCCGTGACATCGAACTGCAGGCCGATGAAATAGATTAACTCTCCATCAGAATTCAGAATCGGGCTAATAATGAACTGGTTCCAGAAGGTGGTCCCGTCTTTGCGGTAATTCTTAATCGTTACCGTATCAGCCCGTCCTTCTTTGATGGCCTGTCTGATTACTCCCAGATGCCGTTTGTCCGTCTCGTTCCCCTGCAAAAACCGGGAATTACGCATTAATACTTCTTCTCTCTTATAACCAGTAATCTTCTCGAATCCCTGGTTGACATATACTAAGGGATTGTCCTTAAGCCTAGCGTCCGTAATAGCAATACCAACACCCATCATATCGATGGATCGGAGCAGGGATGAGGAATTGATAATTGACTCAATATGCGCTTGATCTGACGCTTGGTCCATACTAATACCCCCTAGCAGACCTAAATGAAATATGTATGTAGAACCAATTTCATAGTATGAGATATGTATGCTGATGATCAAATTGGATATGAAATTGACTCTTTCAGAGAATGTTCAGTCGGGAGCACCTCTCATCCACATCATACATGCTGGACCGAAAGGAAATCAATGGGATACTTATCTTTCTCCAGCGAAATGATGTATTATCCAAGTTGATATTACCATACTCGGTGTGATTAAGAGTTAGATTGTTATGAACAGTTTGTAAATCAAAATGCGATTTCTCGCATTTTGCAAGAAACCGCATTTTTATTATCCGTTTTCCGTTTGCTCTTTATTTGTAAACCGTTCGCTCTCTACAAACAGCTTACCTCGGTATTCAAAAGGAGAAATACCCTCCAATTCCTTGAACACTCGTGAAAAATGCCTTGTATTCTCAAATCCGACCGCCGCACTGATTTCTGATATCTTCAGTGATCCTTTGCCGATCAGTTCCTTGGCGTTGCGAATGCGCACCTTCTTCAAGTAAGTCACGAAGCTTTCCCCGGTATAAGTCTTGAACGCTTCGCTAAAATAGGAATAATTCAAAGAAACATGATTGCTTACGATGGTCATATTCAGTGGGCGATGATAATTTTCTTCAATAAAAGTTACAGCTTCCTTCATATCCCCGTGCTCGCTATGTGCGGAGCGGACTTCCTTGATGTATTTGTTCAGGCTCAATAGAAGATGTTCCAATGACCTGAAATAATCGTGGAAATGGTCGAAATTATACAGGTCTCCTACCTTTCGATACAACTTAATCACTTCCACAGAAGCTTCCCCGTAGATCCGGAATACCTCATCAAGAACTTGTTCATTGATGAGCTTGCTAACAGCCTCCAAGTAATTAATATCGATGCCTGCCAACTGATCGATCCGAAAAATATGATGCAAGATTGGTCCGATTTCCTTCTCCCGACCCGTACCCAGTATGTTACCCAGCTTGCGTATTTCTCCCATGGGCATAGCATGGAACTGCCGTTCTTTCGGTAGCTCAATGAACCAGATCATACGCGTCTTTGGATAAATATAGGTGTAGCTCAGAGATTCGCTTGCTTGTCTGTAGCACTTGGCGAGATCCTCTAATCGGACTCCCTCTTCACTGACACCAATTAATAAACCATCAAGTCCTTTCCCGCTGGCCAAAAGCGACATTTCTGCAAATTTATGTTGCGGTCCACCCACCAGGACGACCCTTCCTTCACGATCCAGTAGAGAGGCGCTTAGTTTGCCTTCTACGCTCCTAAACAAATCCTCGGCGAGCGACTTAAATCCTTCCTTCTTGATCCGGCTGCCATTTTCGTATCTATAGGTTAGAACAGCGACCGAGAAGGGCAGGGCGTACTGATCAAAGTCGATCTCCCTGCTCCACAACCGTATCTCTTCCTCCGATAAATCCCGTTGCATCAATAAATCCTGCAAGCGTCCCAACTGAACCTGCAACCGATAGCCCTCAGTAATGGCCATCTTCTCGGCAATCAGAGAGCGTCTTGCCAGTTGATCCTTACAATGGCGCAGCGCAGTGAACAACTCATCTCTATGGATCGGCTTGAGTAGGTAATCGACCACCTGATACTTGATCGCTACTTTAGCATATTCAAAATCTTCATAGCCGCTTAAAATAATGACCAACGGCCGTTCTCTCTGGTTCGTTGGCAGAGGATCTGTCGATACTTTCTCAATCAAGGCGATTCCATCCATAATGGGCATCCGGATATCGGTAATTATTATCTCGGCACCATGATCCCGATACAGCTCGAGCGCCTCAGCTCCCTGAGCAGCCGTAAACAATTCAAACTGGTCGGGAAATTCGCGTTCAATCATCGTTTTTAGACCCAGGCGAATATTTCTCTCATCATCGA
>DASYFA010000226.1:0-6961 GCA_036498705.1 Paenibacillus sp. | reverse complement strand
CGGTGGGATTGATCCCGATGCCTGGGCTAAAATAAACACAAATTATCAGAATGGGACGATCACACCGTATAGTTCAGGGCTTTCAGGACATAAGTTTGGCTCTAACGTACTACTTGGTTCAACGATCAAGCCTTTGTCCGTATTGATTGGACTTAATGAAGGGCTGTTTAAGACTACTGATTATTACAATGATACAGGTATCGCTTATTTTGGTAAGAACGATTCTTCTAGCGTACGTAACTCAGGTAGACATGCTTATGGTCTCCTTAATCCTTCGGGAGCGATTCGCAATTCCTCCAATACCTTTATGGTCAAAATGGTAGGTGAAAGGTTATATAATAAATACAAATCTGAAGGAATCGGAATTTGGGATGAATATATGAAGAAGTTTGGTCTAGGGGTATCGACGGGAATAGACCTTCCTAAAGAGTTCCTGGGTCAGCTTGGCTATAATAATGAATCAGAGACGGCACTATCCCGACTGGTGTACGCTTCTTTCGGACAGCAGGGTGGCTATACAACTATGCAGTTGGCTCAATACACGGCAACTCTAGCGAGCCGTGGTTCACGAATGGAGCCGCATCTCGTCAACAAGATTACAGATGAGGATGGCAATATCATCAAAGAATTCAAACCAACGGTACTGAATAAGGTCGATTTTCAGGAGGCTTATTGGAACTCAGTCATCAGTGGGATGGATACAAATGTACCGGTGGCCTTTGCTGGATTCCCCTATGATTTTGCTCGGAAGACGGGTACCTCGCAGCAATGGGGGGCTGGGGCAAACCGGGATAACGGCGTATTTATCGCCTTTGCTCCACGCAAAAATCCGAAGCTCGCCGTTGCAGTTATTATTCCGGAAGGCGGCTTTGGAGCATGGAGTGCGGCGCCGGTCGCACGGAAGATCTTCGATGCTTATGATCAAGAATATGGACTCGATGGTATTCCGAAGAAGACTTTAAATCAGCAGGCAGATGGTCAGTCCGCCGATCAGGTAGGTAAGACAGAATAAGAAAATAAATAGAATAACGATACAACAGCGATCTTTCACAGCGTACCTTGGAAAGATCGCTGTTTTTTATGTAAACATATTCTGAGAAGACTTCTTTGAACTACCTTCATGAACAGAAAGTAGGGGAATCCATTGAAGAGCATCTATCCAAAAGATCAACGTGAGCAGGAAGCAGCACTGAAGCGTAATTTTAATATAAGATTGAACCTTTTCTTTTTCAGCGCGTTCGCTATTTTTACGATCATTATTGTACGCTTGGCAATCCTACAATTTGTCGAGGGGCCGGACTTGTCTCAGCAGGAGACGAACATGCGGGTGAAGGATGTCCCGTTATTGCCGATTCGCGGTACGATCTATGCGGCAGGCGGCGAGAAGCTGGCTTATTCAACACCGATTCAATCGCTCTATATTACACTGCAGAAGGACTATAGCAACTCGGAGCGAGGGATGAAGAACCGTCCCGAAGCGATACAAATCGCCGAGAAATTGAAAGAAGTATTTGATAAATATGGTGACAAGGTCAATGAGCCGATGACTGTAGACGATATTATCAAGAAAATGGATCTTAATTATAACCTAGGCAAAGGATATTCTCCTAGATTTATTAAGTCAGGATTGAATAAACAGGAGATGGCTTATTTCTTAGAGCGGAAATCTGAATTTCCAGGCATTGATATCGTTGAGGAAAGTGTTCGCCATTATAATACGGATACTATAGCTGTCCAAACGGTTGGGTATCTGAAAAAGTATCAATCGATGGACGATGTGGCTTGGTATGACCCAATCCGGGAAGCGAATGCTTTAAAAGATAAGGACCCTGCTCTGGATTACACGGCGCCGGAGCTCGTTGGCGCTGATGGACTGGAGATGTACTATCAGGAATATTTACGCGGTAAGAATGGGTATAAGAAGGTTCCGATCGACCCGCGGAATATGGCAACCGGTGTATCGGAGATTGTTCCGCCGGAGAAGGGCTATGACCTGCATACAAATATAAATAAAAATATCCAGCTGGTTGCTGAGCAAGCGATCATGGATCAAATCGATTGGGTTCATCAAAATCCGGTGTCTGGTAGTGTTCATCCTAATGCGAAGACGGGGTACGCAGTCGCAATGGAAGTGGATACAGGGAATGTTGTAGCTATGGCTAGCATGCCCGATTATGATACCAATGTATGGCAATCTGGGCAGTCCGGGGGAATTAGCCCTGATAACTGGAACATGATCAAACCCAATTACCAGAATGGGACAGTTACACCGATTAGTTCAGGCCAATCAGGACATAATTTTGACTCCGCTGTTCTACTCGGTTCTACGATCAAGCCTTTATCTGTATTGATTGGACTAAAAGAAGGTTTATTCAAGACGACTGATTATTACCACGATACAGGGATAGCCTATTTTGGTAAAAATAATACCTCAAGTGTTCGAAACTCGGGTAGAAATGCATACGGTTCGATCAACCCTACTCAGGCGATTCTCCATTCCTCTAATGCCTTTATGGTTAACATGGTTGGGGAGCGACTATGGAGGAAATATCCCTCTGATGGGATCGAAGTTTGGGATGAATATATGAGAGAGTTCGGTCTGGGCGTCTCAACCGGTGTTGACCTACCAAATGAATATTTAGGTAACCTGAATTATAAGAATGCTAAATCCGAGACTGTCTTATCACGTTTGGCGTATGCCTCCTTTGGTCAGCAAGCGGGATATACGACAATGCAATTAGCTCAATATTCAGCTACTCTGGCTAATCGCGGTGATCGGATGGAGCCGCATATTGTCAATAAGATTACGGACGAGAACGGCAATGTTATTAAGGAATTTAAACCGACCGTTCTCAATAAGGCCGAGTATAAAGATGCTTATTGGGATGCTGTTATTAACGGAATGAGAACAAATGTGTCGGCAGCCTTTGAAGGATTTCCTTACGACTTTGCTAGAAAAACAGGGACTTCACAGCAAGCGTACAAAGGAGTACTTCAAGATAACGGTGTATTTATCGCTTTTGCTCCGCGCAAAAATCCGAAGCTTGCCGTTGCGGTAATCATTCCGGAAGGCGGCTTTGGAGCATGGAGTGCTGCACCGGTGGCAAGGAAGATCTTTGATGCTTATGATCAGGAGTATGGGCTAGACGGCATACCGAAGATAAACCTACAGAAATAGATAGTGAGCACATTTACTAAATATTAGTAAAACCATGCTTTACGGGCCGTAGTGAGAATAATTTTCAGTGAAAATGGAAATTGCTCTTGCTTTATGGCCCGTTTATCGTTTAGAATTTGCATTAAGGAAACTTTTTTAGATAAAAGAAACAATTATTAATTAAGGAAACATTTATTCTTCTGAGCAAAAAATAGAGCGTGCTGCTCGAAATATTAGGAGGACTAATCTATGGAACAAATTCGCGTTAAGAAAGGCCCTTTGCAGAGGGCGAAAATTACACTCAGTGTACTGGTACTAGTCATCGTTGCAGCTTGCTCCAAAGTGGAGGGAGAGGCCTCACATTTTCAAAGAGGCGAGGATGGGGGGGAAATCCAGGTCGTCTCTACAATTGGGATGATTACTGATGTCGTTCAAGAGGTTGGCGGGGAAGAGGTAGAAGCTATTGGATTGATGGGGCCAGGGGTGGACCCACATTTATACAAGGCTTCTCAAGGAGATATGACGAGAATGGACAAGGCGGATATGATTTTTTACGGCGGTCTGCATCTGGAAGGGAAAATGACAGAGATCTTCGAGAAGCTGGAGCGCAGCAAACCGACGGTGGCTGTATCCCGAGGAATCGATACTTCTGTACTTCGCTCTGGAGAGGATGCAGGAGGTACACAGTATGATCCTCATATCTGGTTCAATGTGAAGCACTGGATCTCAGCAACAGAGACGATCCGCGATGCCTTGGCCAGCTATGACCCGGCGCATGCCGATCTCTATAAGAACAATGCAGATGAATATATTCAGCAGCTGAAAAAACTGGATGAAGAAGTGCGAACAGCCATTGACGAGATTCCCGAATCTGGCCGCGTGCTTGTCACTGCGCACGATGCCTTCGGATATTTTGGAGAAGCCTACGGGATTAAAGTTATGGGGTTGCAAGGGATCAGTACGGCTGCAGAGTACGGTTCCAAGGATGTGAGCGAGCTGCGGGATTACCTCATCGACAATAAGATCAAGGCAGTGTTCGTAGAATCCAGTATTCCGACGAAATCGATGGAAGCAGTCATCGCCGGAGCCAAAGAGAAGGGGCATGAGGTGGAAATCGGTGGTGAGCTGTATTCCGACTCCTTGGGAGAGCCAGGCTCAGACGCTGATACTTATATCAAGATGGTCCAGCACAATGTCAGTACGATCGTAAACGCATTGAAATAAATATAGGCGGTGACTAGCGCCAAGGAGATAAGGAGGAAATAACTATGGAGATGCACCCGCTTGAAGTGAGTAATTTGACGGTGGCTTACCAGAAGAAGCCAGTATTGAAATCGGTATCGTTTCAGATTCCTTCTGGGAAGCTGATCGGCGTGCTCGGCCCAAACGGGGCAGGCAAATCGACGATGCTTAAGGCGGTGTTGGGACTTATTCCGACCGTTGGAGGTACGGTAAAGATATTTGGCCGCAGTTACCAAGAGAATCGGAAGAAAGTCGGCTATGTGCCACAGCGTGAATCGGTCGATTGGGATTTTCCGACGAATGCGCTGGACGTTGTTATGATGGGCAGATATGGACATCTAGGCTGGATTCGCCGTCCGGGGATGAAGGAACGGCAAATCGCCATGGAGTGTCTGGCTAAGGTTGGAATGGCTGATTTCGCTGGCAGGCAGATCAGTCAGTTGTCCGGAGGTCAGCAGCAAAGAGTATTTCTGGCTAGAGCCCTGGCGCAGAATGCAACGCTCTATTTCATGGACGAACCTTTTGCTGGGGTTGACGCGACGACTGAGAAAGCGATCATCAGTCTGCTCCATGAGCTTAAGGAACAAGGCAAGACGGTACTCGTTGTGCACCATGATCTCTCCACCGTGAAGGAGTACTTTGATGAAGTCGTGCTGCTTAACGGTAAGCTGGTGGCTGCGGGTCCAACCGAGGAGACATTTACTTCCTCCAATCTGCAGAAGACATACGGTGGACGAATAGCCATGCTTCAGGATGTAACGAAGGCAGCTGATTTGCCAGGCAGTGAAGGGGAGGAAGAGAAGAATAGGAGATTGGACTTGGCGAAGAGAAGCAAGATGGTGAAGAAAGCAGATAATACGAGAACTGGTCTGACGAGTGCGGTAAGCGATGTGGGTGTACCGGATGAAGCGGAAGGAGCGGATGTACCGATCGGGGCGGTGAGCCGCACATGATGTCATCCTTATTAACCTGGTTCGCCGATCCTAATATGCAGTGGATTCTGATGGGATCCTTACTGCTTGGAATCGGCAGTGGAGTTATTGGTTCATTCACTTATTTGCGTAAGCAGAGCTTGTTGGGGGATGCGCTCGCCCATGCTGCATTGCCGGGAATTTGCATCGCCTTCATGTTAAGCGGTGTTAAATCGATTGGATTGTTCATGATCGGTTCCATCTTGTCAGGAATGTTAGCTACCTTTGGCATATATGCCATAACTCGTTATTCACGCATCAAGCAGGATGCAGCGCTTGGCATTATTTTATCGGTATTTTTCGGAGTTGGGGTCGTGCTGATGACAAAGATTCAGCACAGTGGGAACGGAAATCAGAGCGGACTCGATAAATATATGTTCGGGCAGGCGGCGTCGATGATGAAGTCGGACGTATATATGATGGGCGCTGTTTCGCTACTATTGATCTTGGTTTGTTTCATATTATTCAAAGAATTCAAGCTTGTCAGTTTCGATCCTGGCTTTGCCCGAGGGATGGGCATGAAGGTAGGGCTGCTGGAGCAGCTGCTCTTATTCATGACGGTGATCGCCGTCGTCGTAGGAATTCAAGCAGTTGGCGTCGTACTGGTGGCTGCGCTGCTTATCACTCCAGCAGTGTCGGCAAGATATTGGACGGACTCCCTTGGAGTCATGGTTATCATTGCCGGAGTAATCGGCGCATTCTCGGGTGTCACGGGGACTTTGATCAGCGGAACGTTGTCCAATCTGCCTACTGGTCCAGTTACTGTATTGGCGGCAACCTCTTTGTTCTGTGTCTCGGCGGTGTTTGCTCCAAATCGGGGCCAAGTAGCTAAATTATGGCGCAGGGCACGTACCAAGCAGCATATACGAGAGAGCCAATCGCTTGAGACGGCTCGTCACCGCACAGGAACTGTAGAAGGAGGGCTCGACGGATGATGGATTTCTGGATTATACTTACCGGCACTCTGGTCGCGGCAACCTGCGGGATTCTCGGCTGCTTCCTCGTCCTGCGCAAAATGGCAATGGTGGGGGACGCGATCAGTCATTCCGTGCTTCCCGGTATCGCTATTGCCTTCCTCATTGGCGGTTCGCGGGATTCGTTCCTGATGTTGTTCGGGGCCGCGGTGCTTGGATTGGTTACTGTGTTCCTGATTCAACTGCTGCAGCGTAGCGGATTGCAATCAGATGCTTCAATTGGTATCGTATTTACGGCATTATTCGCGATCGGAGTTATTCTGATCAGCCGAAATGCCCAGCATATAGATCTGGATCTGGATTGTGTGTTGTTTGGAGAAATAGCCTATGTGCCATGGGATTCTTTGATCTGGAATGGCTACAATCTGGGTCCTGTCGCTATCTGGATGTTGGGAGCAACCTTCCTTATCGTGCTGATTACGGTCGGGTTATTTTATAAACAATTCAAAATATGTGCCTTTGACCCTGCGCTCGCCGCAGCCTTGGGTATACCGGTGGCATTGTTCCACTATCTATTGATGGGGTTGGTCTCCCTATCAACGGTAGCTTCCTTCGAAAGTGTAGGAGCGATTCTCGTCGTCGGGATGTTAATCGTCCCTGCGGCAACGGCATACCTG
>DASYFA010000225.1:0-5903 GCA_036498705.1 Paenibacillus sp. | reverse complement strand
ATCATCGGCAACGAATCTATCATTCTCCTGAATCGCCATCACAATCATGTTCCAGCGATGCTCATCGCTCACATTCATCGTCTTGTCAGGACGCTTGCTTGAGCAGGGGAGAAAAATAACCTTATCCAGCTTGCAGCGATGCATCACCGTACTCGCCGTCCACAAATGTACATTCGTAATCGGATCAAAAGACGATCCATAGATTCCTATCTTAGCCATCGCCGATTCCTCCCCTTGTCTCCCTTTTAGAGGTTGTTTAAAAAGTCCCCCTTTGATCACGAAGTAACACTGGTAGCTTAACCGACATCGAATCTTGAATTCACCCGGGACTTCCGGTGCTCACGTACCAACTACAAGAATATGCTTACGAAGTCGTTTTCTACGAAAACGTGTAGCTCCGCTCCTCAGTCCCTAGCTTCATCCAACCTTCTCGGTGCTGAAAGGTGGACTTTTTAAACATTTATCTAAGCTTGCACTCTTCGGCTTACCTGCTGCTGGATCTCGGCAATCAGCCGCATTTTGTTATCCCAGCATACCTGGCTTAAATCCACAGGATACTCAGCCGGATTCAGCATTCGCTTGTATTCATCCCATAGCAGCTCCAGGTTCTGAGCCGCAAATTGCTGTATTTCCGTCAACTCTGGCAGTTTATATATCAATTTACCTGCCTCGAAAATCGTATGATGCAGCTCACGCGCTTCGAAATTGGTAACGAACTTGGCAACATGTATATGCACCGGATGGAACATCTTCAGCGGATCCTCCTGCTGCGGATTCTCATGCTCCAGCGCGATATAGTCCCCTTCCGATTTCTGATTACTCCTATTGATGATGCGGAACACTTTCTTACGGCCGGGTGTCGTCACTTTCTCCGGATTCGAACTAATCTTGATCGTATCCTGCATATGACCATTCTCATCCTCAATCGCGATCAATTTGTATACCGCGCCTAGGGCAGGCTGATCATATGCCGTGATCAGCTTGGTTCCAACACCCCATACATCGATCTTCGCGCCCTGCGCCTTCAAGTTCATAATTGTATGCTCATCCAGATCATTGGTCGCGTAAATTTTAGCCTGCTTGAAGCCTGCTGCATCGAGCATCTTGCGCGCTTCCTTCGACAGGTATGCCATGTCCCCGCTATCGAGGCGGATACCAAGGAAATTAATCTTCGGGCCAAGCTCCTTGGCTACGCGAATTGCCGTAGGCACCCCCGATCTTAACGTATCATAGGTATCCACCAAGAACACGCAATCCTTATGGGCTTCCGCATATTTATGAAAAGCCGTGTACTCATCGCGATAAGCTTGAACCATCGCATGGGCATGGGTGCCTACCGTCGGAATGCCGAACAGTTTGCCTGCCCTAACGTTCGAGGTTGCTTCGAAGCCACCGATATAAGCGGCCCTTGCTCCCCAGATTGCAGCGTCCAGCTCCTGAGCACGGCGAGTTCCGAACTCCATGCTGATCTCATGACCAATCACCTGCTTGATCCGCGATGCCTTCGTTGCAATTAAAGTCTGGAAGTTAACCATGTTCAGCAGAGCCGTCTCAATCAACTGAGCCTCGGCCAGCGGAGCCTCAATCTGCATCATTGGCTCATTAGCAAATACGAGCTCTCCTTCTTGCATCGAGCGGACAGTTCCAGTGAAGCGAAGCTGTTCCAGATACGCCAGGAATTCCTCGCCATATCCGTCTTCCCGCAAATAATCCAGATCGCTCTTCGTAAAGCGGAATTGCTCAAGATATCGGATGACCCGTTCCAGTCCTGCAAAGACTGCATAACCGTTATCAAAAGGAATTTTGCGGAAATATACCTCAAATACAGCCTTTCGATCATGAATTTGATCCTCCCAATAGGCCTGGGTCATATTAATTTGATATTTATCGGTATGCAGAGCATAGCTGTCATCCGCATAAGCGTCATGTGCTAGCTGCTTCTCTTGATCAAGACCATTCTTCATAGCTTATTCCTCCTCTTAGTGAATCTCGGCTCCCAGCGAACCTTTGAAGTGACGTAGCGCCCATACATGGCCCTCTTGATCAAAGCTGGCTACGGCTGCTTCATGAATGATAATCTGAAAGCCTCTATTATAAGCATCAACTGCCGTATGCAGCACGCAAATATCCGTGCATACCCCTACCAGATGAAGCTCGGTTATTCCTCTGGCACGAAGCTGTAATTCAAGATCCGTACCTGTAAACGCGCTGTATCTGGTCTTATCCATCCAGTACACATTTTCGGATCCCTTATGCTGCTGATAGACCTCCTCCAATGCGCCATACAGCTCGCGTCCCTTCGTACCCTCAAGATTATGCGGCGGGAACAATTTGGTCTCGGGATGAAGCTGATCCCCCTGCCTATGCAGATCTATCGCGAACACAACATAATCATTATTGCCAATAAACTCTTTGGTAATGTTGACCATTGCCTGCTCAATCGCCTGCCCTGGCTTTCCACAGGTCAGCGCCCCATCATCAGCCACGAAATCATTCGTGTAATCAATATTGATTAATGCTCTCTTCTTCATATCTGTCATCCTGAATCCCTCCCTGATTTTACTTTCTTGTATGGTAAAGCGAATGATTCGATTCTGATGCCCTCTCTACGAATCGGTATAACTGCGTTGGCTTCTTGGAGGTTCGTGTTGTCTTCTTGTCGGGAATCTCTTGAATGAACGGCAATGATTTTATTTTACGGGCAAAAGAAGCGTCCAAGGCAATCGCAGAATCGTCCGTGACAGTAAGCAACACCGCCTGCAGCTCAGAATATGTGAACTCCTCGGGCAGGAACTCCTTCGCTGCAGTCGTCTCCAGCAACTTGCGGCGGATCACATCAATCGCATCGCGGATGATCTGTTCGTGATCGAAGGCTAGCTCCTGCTTCAGAACATTCTCGACCGGGAACAGCTCGACTTCACTAGCGTCATCTCCACTCTGACGATGCTTCAGATGATGCTCCGGCACGATGGCATAATGTGCGTTGGAGATAATCCATCCCCGTGGATCACGCCCCGGAGTATCGTACACACCATAATGCTCCAGATGGATACTGTCTACCCCGGTCTCCTCCTTCAATTCTCTCGCAGCCGACTGGAACGCCGTCTCATCCGGGTTCACAAAGCCGCCGGGCAGAGCCCATTTGCCAGCCTCAATATTCGGACGCCCTTCACTATCTGTCATGCTTCGCTTGATGAGCATAATATACAGCTTCATGACCGGAGGTTTAAAAGGCTCAGGCTGACCTGATAGAATCGTAAATACCGCGATATCAGACGTATATCCATCCGGTGTCCGATATTTCTTGACGTCATAATGCTGCAATGCCTGTTCATTGGATTCCACGTCTACACTCCACCTTTTAACATTTAACAAATTGTTAATTGTAATTATATTGGTCCTATACGACAATGTCAACCATATTTATGCAATTTAGACTCTTACGGCATAAAGAAAAGAAACCGCCAGGGATGTTTGCCCCGACGGTTTATTCCTTTCACATAGCTATATCCACATATTCATCGGGCTTAATGCCTTCATACCGGGCAAATGCGCGTTTGAATGAATAGACATTTTCATAGCCCACACGATGGGCGATATCATCGATGCCGCATTTTCTTTCCCGTAGCAGCTCCTTGGCCATTTCCATGCGGAGTCGACATAAATAATCATAGAAATTGATTCCGGTCACCTCCTTGAAGATTTTCGATACCTTGGAGACGGACATTTGGAAAATTTCGGCAAGCTGCTTCAATGAGACGTCGGCGCTGGTGTAATTTTCGTTGACATATTGCAGCAGTTGGTTGCCGACTTCAATCGTCGTTATCGAGTTCGAGTAGCGGTTGCGTTCACAGATCACTGTAACGACTTCATATACGTAGCCCCACATTTCCCCGACATCCGCCCCTTCTGCTTTATTGGCGAACTGCTTCATGTAAATGCCTGTATCAAGATTCAATTCATACAGCACTCGCAGCATCGTCTCCATCAGCAATGAGACCAGCCTAATGATACTTGCTTCGGACAAGCAGCGCCTTCCATTTTCCGCATTAATTTCATGCAGGATTTGCATGGATGTATCCAGATTCCCGATCTTCAGATTATTGATCAACTGTACTTCCCAATCTGTCGGATAGTAGTATTCAACGATGGTTTGACCCATTTCCTCCTGGATGTCGGGCAGATGGTCGCGCGAGAATAGAATATACTGCAGGCTTTCGTTGGCTGCATAATACGATTTACTGATGCCAACTAATCCCTTCTCTACCGTCCCGGGCAAGACATAGGGATGAAAACCGCAGGCCTGTTCGATCTCTTCTGTAATGCTGAGGGCGATTTGCTCCATCATACCCTCCTGTCCAAAGAAGCTTTCCGAGGACAAAATCAGCGCTTTATCCGCATGGGTCACTTCGAACAGTTCATAATCCAAGCCATGACGCTCCATCACCTTCTCGACAATCATGATTGTCATCATTTCGATTTTGCGGATCTGGCCGAAGTCAGAGACGTCACGGATCGCATGGAAGCTGATCAGTACCGTACAGTAATGCATCTCATCGGTATAACCGATACCGATCTTTTTCAGTCCATTCATCTGCTGATCATCGGTAAAATATCCTTTGAGCAGCCGCTGGAACAAATTCGACTTGGCGGCTTTCTCGTAGTCCTGCATTGATCGCTGAAGTTTTTCATTTTCATGCAGCAGCCGATCAAAGGATTTTTCAATATAATTATATTCAGAACCGGAGACCATACTGCTCTTAACGTCATCGTAACGAAATGCGGCAGAAAGCTTGCTCAGCAAGGCACCCAACGGATGGTAACTGATTTTGGCCAGTAAGAAGGCGGTTAAAGCACCCACAGCTGTGGAAATTAAAATAGCCAGCAACGAACTGAACAGATTGTTAATACCAATCACACTGCTATCGAGATAAGAAATTTTATATTTCAGATCGCTCTCTAACGAGGGTACAACAAGCTCATAGCTGCGTTGGTTCCCCTGCTCCTCCCCATTAGGCCCTGCCTGAAGCTGCCTATAAATCGGCTGTCCTTGGCTCGTTATTAAAATCTCCTTGGACTCAATACTACCGAACCGGTGCATATAATCCGCAAAGTAAGCGCTATCAATAAATAATACAAGCACTCCACGCGGTTGATTCACCACCTCTAGGCTTTGAAAGACAGGGACGACACGCTTGCTGTTTCCCCATAGCTCCATCGTCTCCGGCGGCAGCACCTTAAAATACTGTTGTTCAAGAACGATGCTCTCGATCCGATGCCGCGTCTTATCATCAAATACAGCCACACCGGAAAAAAAGTCATCCTCCGCATAAGTTCCCCAAGGTGAAAAAATCTGCTTTTTCTCTGGAAAAACAATCATTCCAAAGGAGAGAATATTCAAAGAGTTGGTGGAATTCTCAAAGCTTCGGCGAATTTCTAGCATCTTCAGAAAATCAAATTCGTTCTCATACACATCTGTATTCTGCATCATTTTCCGGACCCAAGACTCTTCGCTCAGCAGCTTGCCTAAGTTTTTGAGCTCCTGCAGTTTATCATCGACGACAACCGCAATCCGATTGGCATCCGAGATATGCTTCTCATGCAGCCGCTGCCTCTCCTCCATGATGTTCCTCTGTACATTCAAAGTACTGAACACAATGATGGGAATAATCAAGATCACGGTATAGGACAAAAAGATCTTTCGAAACGTTACGCTTCCAAAGCTTCCATGCCGCAAAGTCCGTTCCCTCCTCCGGTTATTACTCTATCATGAAGCAGAAGTAGGAAAACGGCGAACTCCCCTTGATGGCGGAGAGAACGCCCATTTTCCCAGTTGTATATTTGCTATTCGATACTGTTATATCTATCAAGCAGCTGCTGATCGATTTCAATCAATTGATCAA
>DASYFA010000224.1:0-20337 GCA_036498705.1 Paenibacillus sp. | reverse complement strand
AAAAAGCTGGACTGTACAACAGGGGACATGTTTATCAACAATGTACGCGGTACGGGTTATAAACTGGAGGTTGCCCATGTTTGCTCGAACGAGTAGTAAGCTTACTTTGTTTTTTGCAGTAATGATGATTTTATTTCTGTTGGCCGTTAATGTGTCTAATTACTTCCTATTATCTTCGATTATTTACAAAGAAGAACGAGTGAAGCTGGATACAATCGTTAGCAACGAATGGAACGAGCATTCCGGTCAACTGCTGTCGCCTGGAGATAGGGGAAAGAATAATAAGCAAAAAGAGAAAAAGGAAGACTCTGAATCCTATTCTGATATTGAATTTCCGTTAAGACCGTTCTATTTGGTTCTAGATCATACAGGCCATGTTGTTAAAACGGATGCAGTAAATGCCGAACTTGCTCATGACATTACTGATACACTTGAGCACTGGGTTCCGAAGGTGAATGAAACGGTTCATCAAGTGTTTGAGGTGAAAAAATCACATGTCCATCTTTTGCTTGCGGGCAGGGAAGTCTACAACGGGGATAAATATGTCGGAAGTATTGTTGCAGGAATAGATATAACCGAGCAGAATCGGTTGCTTGATCAGCTTATGCTTACTCAGATCATCATCTCTATTATTTTTCTGCTAGTATCGATTGTTATTGGCTATATGATGTCGCGCCGAGCGATGAAGCCAATCATGCAATCATTTGAGAAGCAGCAGAAGTTTACGGCTGATGCATCACATGAATTGCGCACACCACTTGCTGTGCTCTATTCCTCCATCGAAGTGCTAGAAAGCGAAGAGGGGGAGAGGAGGTCCGAATTCAGTAAGCAAGTCATTCTGGATATGAAGGATGAAATCAAGCGTATGACCAGTCTTGTCTCAGATCTTCTAACATTAGCAAGAGCAGATGCCTCTGTGGTTAAGCTGACATTTGTTGAATTTATGTTAGATGATGAGCTAGACAGGGTATTCCGCAGTTTCGTTCCGATTGCATCGCAGAGGGCGATAGATCTGATCCATCCTGAGGATACGGAAGTGCTTCTGCGAGCCGACCAGGAACGATTTAGGCAATTATTAGTCATCTTGCTGGACAATGCGATGCAGTATACGGCCAAGGGTGGCCAAATTATTATAGACGCTGTAGTGCAGGGGAATATGCTCATACTACGCGTTCAGGATACCGGGATTGGCATTCCAGAAGACAAAATACAGGAGATATTTGAGCGGTTTAACCGCTTAGATGAATCTCGTAATCGAACTGACGGGCACGCAGGCTTGGGACTCTCGATTGCCAAATGGATTATAGAGGCTCATCGAGGCTCGATAAGGGTAGAGAGTAAGCTTGGCGAAGGAAGCATGTTCATTGTTATGTTGCCGATTGTTTTGCCCAAGAAATAACGTAAATCATACCCCAAAAAAGCGAGGTAAATAAAAATGAGTACACCATTACACCCATTAATTGTCCATTTTCCAATTGCTTTATTATTGATTGGTGCAGTTCTTCAGTTAGTTGCGCTTTGGAGACCAAAGCATTTGAACAATCTTGCTAATACTTTTCTCGTTTTAGGTCTGCTTACTGGTATAGCTGCATTTATGACAGGCGATGGCGGGGAGCAATATGCTAGAAGGGTATTTGGTACAAAAGGATCGGAAGTTGGGATACATGAAACATTTGCACAGTTGACCTTGCTCGTATTCGGACTGATCGTTTTGATTAAGCTCTATCAAGCTTTCCCGCTAATACCACGGTTGAAGAAGTATGCAAAGTACAGTTTATCTAAGGTATTTATACCTGTGCTACTTGTACTATCAATAGCTGGAGGGACTCTTGTGTTCCTAACAGGTCACTACGGTGGGAAATTAGTTTATCATACATCCAATACAGCTACTAGTAGTATAAATACGGATCTTACGCACAATTGAAGATTGAAACATGTCTTGCAGATTGGGTGTAGTACTTAAATTCCATTCTTCTAGGGTATTAGGTCATGAAGGAAGCACCATACTTGGAATATGACCTAAGGTCTGTGCTATAATTTCAAATAAATTAATGCCCGATGAAAGGAGGCTGCACCTATAAACAGCTATAGACCCGATGAAAAGGATAATCTTTTTTTATTCCCCAAAACTTTAGATTTTTATCAAATTGAGCTGACAAGGATGCTTGAACGGGAGCAGTATAAAGAGGCGGCTAACCTCCTTCGCTTTTTATTGCAGTGTCAGGGATTGGACCAGAAAAATTATGATGAATGGCAGGCGCTCCTGGATTGGCTTATTGGTGCTTTCCCCGGTTTGCAGGATGAATCGCTAGAGGATAATGAATTTGATCTGTCAGATGATGCCGAAGAAGAAATGGCCAGACAGCATGTTCGGTCCAAAGCAGCCGAGGATAAAGAGTATGCCGCCAAGCTGCTTCAGACCGTAACAGATCAACCTTTGTCGGAGCAGACTTTTCTGGCATTAGATCAGCTCTCTTATTTGGAGTCATCTGATGTGGATGAAGTTCTCGTCCAATGGCTTGGACGTCAGAAATTACATCCATTACTACAATACAGAGTTCTGCAAACTTTGCGTCGGAGAGGCCAGACTGGGCATGTTACATTTCTACGCTCAGGAGAGCGGGTTGATATCGATATTGAATTCGTCCCTCTAAGACAGGAGGATTTTCCGCCTTCAGTTCAGAATATTTTGGAGCGGGTTGGAGAACAGACGCAAGTACATGATCCAACACTCTTTTATTTCGCCCAAGAGCTGTGGTTTCAGTTCGTGATGGCCATATACGGGACCGTAGATTTCCGCTCTATGCTGGTGGAAGAGGATGATATCATCGATATTTGGGCGGCTGCCCTGCATCAGATCGTATCAGATACCTTGCCGGGTGGTCATAATGATGAAGAGATTCGAGCTTTGTATGGGATAACGGATCATTTAAGACTGCGCTTTGAACAGGCGTATCGTTCGATGCGTCAGTTTACCAGTTCCGGTCTAAAATAAGACAAGGCATAGTAAGGCGCAGTGGCGATCTCTCCCAGTCTTTTGCAGGCTCTTGTAAAAAGATACATTGTTGTTTATAATGGAATGGTTATTCTGAACGTGGAATAAGGACAGCTATACTGGAACCTTGTTAGCTGCTTTATCGCGATTCGGTTTCAGTAATTTAGTATATATGAATTTTGGAGGGGAAGGCATAAATGAAAGCAACTTGGGAGAAAATAGAAAAAAACCTCGGCGTTCTCGAGGTTGAAGTTGAGGCAGAACGCGTAGCCTCTGCATTGGATAAAGCTTTTCAAAAAGTAGTGAAGAAGATCAACGTTCCTGGTTTCCGTAAAGGTAAAGTACCTCGGGGGATCTTTGAATCTCGTTTTGGTGTAGAGAGCTTGTACCAAGATGCAATCGATATCTTACTTCCAGAGGTTTACACAGAAGCGATCGATGAGACAAACATTTTCCCAGTAGATCGTCCAGAAGTAGACGTAGAACAATTTATAAAGGGACAACCTTTCAAATTCAAAGCAAAAGTAACGGTTAAACCTGAAGTTACTCTTGGCGACTACAAAGGAATCGAAGTTGCAGCTATCAACATTGAAGTTAACGAAGAAGAACTGAACGAAGAACTTACTCGTATGCAAGAGCGTCATGCTGAATTGGTTGTTATCGATGAAGAAGCAGCACAAAACGGTGATGTTACTGTAATCGACTTCGAAGGTTCCGTTGATGGCGTACCTTTCGAAGGTGGCAAAGGCGAGCGCTATTCGCTTGAGCTTGGAAGCAACTCGTTCATTCCTGGTTTTGAAGACCAAGTTGTCGGCATGGCAACAGGCGACTTCAAAGACGTAACAGTTACTTTCCCTGAGACTTATCATGCAGAAGAGCTTGCTGGTAAGGAAGCAGTATTCAATGTGAAAGTACATGAAATCAAACGCAAGCAACTGCCTGAACTTGACGATGAATTCGCTAAAGACGTTAGTGAATTTGATACGCTTGACGAGTACAAGGAAGATTTGAAGAAACAAATCGCCGCTCGTAAAGAGAACGAAGGCAAAGCAGCTCGTGAAGCAGCAGTTGTAGAAGCTGTTGGAGCTAACGCTGAAGTTGAAATTCCTGAAGCTATGGTACAAACAGAAGTACAAAACATGGTTCGCGATTTCGACAACCGTCTTCGCGCTCAAGGTATGAACCTTGACTTGTTCTTGAACTTCTCCGGCCAAACGATTGAAGATCTGCAAGGACAAATGAAAGCTGACGCTGAGAAACGCGTTCGCAACAATCTTGTTCTTGAGCAAATTGCTAAGGCTGAGAAAGTTGAAGCAACTGAAGAAGAAATCACTAAAGAACTTGCGGACATGGCTGATGCTTACAAGCGTTCTCCAGAAGAGATCCGTAACATTCTTGCAGCAAACGGTGCTTTGAACAGCTTGCAAGAAGAAGTGCTCTTGCGCAAGACGATTGAATTCCTTCTTGCTAACAGCAAGGAAGTTCCTGCTGAGCAACTGGCTGCAAAGTCCGAAGCTAAAGAAGAAGCGATCCAAGGCGAATAATATTCCCTTATAGTGCAAGTTCAAAAAGAACGGTTTTCAGCACCGAGAAGGTTGGGTGAAGCTAGGGGCTGAGGAGTGGAACGTACGTAGTTTGTACGTGAGCACCGGAAGACCTGGCTGAATTCAAGATTCGATGCCGAATTAGCTCTTAGTGTTACTTCGTGATCAAAAGCGGACTTTTTGAACAACCTCTTGCAGCATCTAGATACAACGGCGATGATCGCCGTAACATACTGTAACCTTTAAATGCTAAGGCACGTATATTAAATGCGTGCCTTAATTTTTCAACTTTTTGTAATACATTTATTTCCAGTCGTTTTCGGACGAGCTCAAGAGTATATATTTTCTTTCTGAGGTCATAGACTGTATCGTGTGAAAAATGACATAGACCTTTGAACGTGATAAAATACTTGGTAAGAGCAGCAAAGAAATTGAAAAGAAATGAGGTTGGTCGCATGAGTCTGGTTCCAATGGTCGTTGAACGAACAAATCGGGGTGAACGGTCTTACGATATTTACTCAAGACTGCTCAAAGATCGCATCATTTTTCTAAGCAGCGCGATAGATGATGATGTTGCCAATCTCGTGATTGCCCAACTGCTGTTTTTAGCAGCAGAAGATCCTGAGAAAGACATCCATTTGTACATTAACTCGCCTGGCGGATCAGTTACAGCCGGAATGGGTATATATGATACAATGCAATATATCAAGCCTGACGTCTCCACGATCTGTGTGGGAATGGCTGCAAGCATGGGGTCTTTATTGCTTACTGCAGGCGCACCTGGCAAGCGCTTTGCGCTGCCGAACAGCGAGGTTATGATTCATCAGCCTCTTGGGGGAGTTCGAGGGCAGGCGGCTGATATCAAAATACATGCTGACTGGATTATTAAGACCAGAGAGAAGTTGAATCAGATCTATGTAGATCGCACGGGTCAACCCCTGGATAAAATTCAGCGCGACACAGACCGCGATTTCTTCATGAGCGCGGAAGAAGCGAAGGCTTACGGGATTATTGATAAGGTGATTTATCAGGCCCACTAAACATTAAAGGGGTGTTTACATGTTTAAATTCAACGACGAGAAAGGGCAACTGAAATGCTCGTTCTGCGGCAAATCGCAGGATCAGGTTCGCAAGCTTGTTGCCGGACCTGGCGTTTATATATGTGATGAATGTATTGAACTTTGCACGGAGATCGTTGAGGAGGAATTGGGACACGAAGAGGAACTAGACCTCAAAGAGATCCCAAAACCGAGAGAGATCAGTGAAATTCTCGATCAATATGTCATTGGTCAAGAGCAAGCGAAGAAATCTTTGTCTGTTGCAGTATATAATCACTACAAGCGTGTAAATACACAGAGCAAGATTGATGATGTAGAACTGCAGAAGAGTAATATTCTACTTCTGGGACCTACCGGTTCCGGTAAAACATTGCTGGCACAGACAATGGCTAAAATCTTGAATGTTCCGTTTGCCATTGCAGACGCTACTTCATTGACCGAAGCTGGTTATGTTGGCGAAGATGTAGAGAATATTCTGCTCAAGCTTATTCAAGCTGCTGATTATGATGTGGAGAAGGCGGAACGTGGAATTATTTATATCGATGAGATCGATAAAGTAGCGCGTAAATCCGAGAATCCTTCAATTACTCGTGATGTATCCGGTGAAGGCGTGCAGCAAGCGCTTCTGAAGATTCTTGAAGGTACGGTCGCTTCTGTTCCACCACAAGGTGGACGTAAGCATCCGCATCAGGAATTTATCCAAATTGATACGACGAATATCCTGTTCATTTGCGGCGGTGCCTTCGACGGCCTCGAGCAAATGATCAAGCGCCGGATCGGCAAAAAGGTCATTGGCTTTAATGCAACTAGTGAAGGCCAGAAGGATCTTAAGCCGGGTGAATATCTGGGCATGGTTCTACCAGAGGATTTGCTCAAATTCGGGTTGATTCCTGAGTTTGTTGGTCGTCTGCCGGTGATTTCGACGTTGGAGCCGCTTGATGAGAGTTCATTGGTTCGTATTTTGTCTGAACCGAAGAACGCACTAGTGAAGCAATATCAGAAGATGCTGGAGCTTGATAACGTGAATTTGCGTTTTGAGCCTATGGCATTGGAAGCAATTGCGCGTGAGGCTATCAAACGGAATACCGGTGCACGTGGACTTCGGGCAATTATCGAGGGTATTATGCTGGATGTAATGTACGAAGTTCCATCCAGAGAAGATATCGAGGATTGCGTCATCACCGAGCAGGTCGTTGAAGAGAAGACGATGCCTGAACTCGGAGCGAAGAAGAGCAAGAAGCAAGAAGAGAGCGCATAATCAAAAATAATACAGCGTGTTACGCTGCTAAATAAATGTCAATCCCTCCACCTTTGTATTTGGCGCAGTCTTATTCGGGCGCGTTCCTTCACAGGGGTGGAGCTTTGACGTTATGGGAGAGACGTGAAATGACATTCTTGAGACAAGATACACGTCCGGTCAAAGTAGGCAATTTGACGATCGGCGGTAGCGACGAAGTAATCATTCAGAGTATGTGCACGACCAAGACAGCGGATGTTGCCGCGACAGTAGCTGAAATTCTCCGTCTCGAAGAAGCAGGCTGCCAAATGGTACGTGTAACCGTGAATAATGAGGAAGCGGCTGCTGCAATCAAGGAAATCAAGAAGCAGATTCATATTCCTCTAGTAGCTGATATTCATTTTAATTACAAGCTAGCACTGCAAGCTATTGAGAACGGAATTGACAAGGTTCGTATCAATCCAGGCAATATCGGGCGCCGTGAGAAGGTTGAAGCGGTCGTCAACGCCTGCAAGGAGAAGGGAATTCCAATTCGTATCGGCGTTAATGCCGGATCTCTGGAGCAGCATTTGCTTGATAAATACGGCTATCCGACACCGGAAGCTATGGTAGAGAGCGCACTATTTCATATCGGAATTCTGGAGGAACTGGATTTCCACGACATTATCGTATCGCTGAAAGCTTCTGATGTACCGATGGCGATTGAGGCCTATACGAAGGCGGCTGAAGTCATTCCGTATCCGCTGCATCTTGGTATTACAGAAGCTGGTACCCTGTTCGCGGGGACCGTGAAAAGTGCGGCAGGGATCGGAGCCCTACTCTCGCGTGGGATCGGATCAACGCTGCGGATCTCGCTTAGTGCGGACCCAGTAGAAGAGGTTAAGGTAGCACGCGAGTTGCTGAAGTCATTCGGTCTCATTACCAATGCTCCTACACTTGTATCCTGCCCGACCTGTGGCCGACTGGATATCGATTTGTTCAGCATTGCTAACGAAGTAGAAGATTATCTCTCGAATCTGAAAGTGCCGATCAAGGTGTCGGTGCTTGGATGTGCCGTCAATGGTCCTGGTGAAGCTCGTGAGGCGGATATCGGGATCGCCGGAGCGCGCGGCGAAGGAATGCTGTTCCGTTATGGAGAAATGGTTCGCAAGGTTCCGGAAGAGGAACTCGTCGCTGAGCTGAAGAAGGAGATCGACTATATCGCACAGGTATTCGAAGAGACAGGAGAGATCCCTGGACGCAAAGAACATCAGGCCAAGATTGCTGCTAAGTTGAAAGCGAACGCTGGTGTATAAAGTAAAATAGAGTCGTTTATTAACCGTAAGCTGCAGTATGCAGTTTACGGTTTTTGCTTTTCCCGACATTTTAGAGTCCAACTGCGTTTTATGACTGAGCGAAAGGGC
Organism: Paenibacillus sp.; assembly: GCA_036498705.1. Lineage (GTDB taxonomy): Bacteria > Bacillota > Bacilli > Paenibacillales > Paenibacillaceae > Fontibacillus. The sequence goes on along the minus strand of DASYFA010000224.1, from coordinate 12,100 downwards.
AATACTATCCTTATAATGTAAGTTTAATAAGGCCAGTTTTCAGCATCAAGAAGGTTAGATGTAGCTAAAGTGTGGGAGGCTTATCGATTATGGAACTAAGTGTCATTCTGATGTCCGTACAAATGTTTTTTGCGGTGGTGATCGGGCTTTACTTCTGGAATCAGCTACGTAGCCAGAAAGGTAATCGTAGCGCAGTTGACCGTGAATCGCGGAAAGAAATGGAGAAGCTGCGTAAGCTGCGGGCGATTTCACTGACGAAACCGCTGGCTGAGCGGACAAGGCCTGCTTCATTAGGCGATATCGTCGGTCAGAAGGACGGCCTTCGCGCGCTGAAAGCGGCGCTGTGTAGCGCGAATCCGCAGCATGTGATTATCTATGGGCCGCCTGGAGTCGGCAAGACGGCTGCTGCTCGCGTTGTAATGGAGGAGGCCAAGAAGAATCCGGTCTCTCCCTTTAAAGTGGATGCCAAATTTTTCGAAATTGATGCGACCATTGCTCGGTTTGATGAACGAGGCATTGCCGATCCGTTGATCGGTTCGGTTCATGATCCGATCTATCAGGGGGCCGGCGCCATGGGGGTTGCAGGCATTCCCCAGCCTAAGCCGGGAGCAGTCACGAAGGCGCATGGTGGAATATTGTTTATAGACGAGATTGGTGAATTACATTCGATGCAGATGAATAAACTGCTAAAAGTACTAGAGGATCGCAAGGTGTATCTGGAGAGTGCATATTATAGCTCTGAGGATTCGAATACTCCAGCCTATATTCACGATATTTTTCAAAATGGTCTGCCTGCGGATTTTAGGCTGGTTGGGGCAACGACCCGCTCGCCGCAAGAGATTCCTCCGGCACTCAGGTCACGTTGTATGGAAATTTATTTCCGTCCGCTGTTGCCTGAGGAGATCGCACAAATCGCCGTCGAAGCGATCAAGCGAATTGGCTTCGGGCCTTGTTCCGAAGCCGTTGATGTGATTACGAAATACGCTACGAACGGGCGGGAAGCTGTTAATATGGTGCAGCTAGCCGTAGGACTGGCGCTGACGGAGAAGCGGGATCATCTGCTTGCCTCTGACCTAGAGTGGGTCGCTACAAGCAGTCAGTTGTCCCCGAGACCGGAACGGAAGATTCCATCCCGCTCAGAGGTGGGTGTCGTGAATGGTCTGGCCGTTTACGGGCCGAATCAGGGTACCTTATTGGAGATCGAGGTAACCGCAATACCTGTTGAGAAAGGGCAAGGGAACTTCACGGTCACGGGTGTTGTGGATGAGGAGGAGCTTGGAGGCGGTAGCCGAACGCTGCGCCGTAAGAGCATGGCCAAGGGCTCGGTCGAGAATGTACTGACCGTAATGAAGCGAATCGGCCTCGATATCAGCAAGTATGATATTCATATCAACTTCCCAGGAGGAACGCCGATAGATGGCCCTTCCGCAGGGCTTGCCATTGCCACAGCAGTTGCTTCAGCCATCAAATCTATCCCGGTAGATCATCGGATCGCGATGACCGGGGAACTGGGCATCTACGGCAATGCCAAACCGGTCGGTGGTGTTGTCGCCAAGGTAGAGGCTGCCTTCCAGGCAGGAGCAACGACAGTTCTAATTCCGAAGGAGAACTGGCAATCCTTATTTGAAGGCTTGGATGGGCTGAGAGTCATACCTGTTGAGTCAATCAATGAGGTGTTCCAGCATGTATTCGGTCCAGAAATGCAGAAGGATTTGGGCCTTATGTCTGGGGAAGAGGAACTTTTTGCCTCTGCGCCATCTCCCGCGCCATTCCTTCATGCCGAATCGCCTTCTCCGAACAGTTCAATGTGAATGTGAAGTACAACTTTTTCTCTTGGCGGCTGCCTTTGTGCAGCCGTTCTTCATTGGTGTTTTCATGTAACATTTGCTAAAATATGAATGATATCTTACGAGAACGACTGGAGGTGCGAAAGCGATGGGACCTCATAAAAACAAAGGCCGTCGTTTTCCTCTGTTGCCTTTACGTGGTTTACTCGTCTATCCAAGCATGGTACTGCATTTGGATGTTGGACGGGATAAATCCGTGAAAGCGCTGGAAAAAGCGATGGTTGACGACAATTTGATTCTCCTCTGTTCTCAATCCGAAGTGAACATTGAAGAACCGACGCAAGAAGATATATTTAGAATCGGCACGGTAGCAAAGGTCCGGCAAATGCTGAAGCTCCCCAATGGAACGATCAGAGTTCTAGTTGAAGGTATGGAACGTGCTGAAATTATGGAATATTTGGATAACGAAGAATATTACGAGGTCATTGCGGTCGAGAGACCAGAAATCGAGCCTGCGGAGCCTGAAGTGGATGCTCTCATGCGCACGGTGTTGACTCAATTCGAACATTATATTAACTTATCCAAGAAAGTAACACCCGAGACTTTAGCGGCAGTATCCGATATTGAGGAGGCTGGGCGGCTCGCCGACGTCATTACGAGCCACTTATCTCTCAAGATCAAGGATAAGCAGGAGATTCTCGAGACGATCGATGTAAGGGAGCGTCTGGAGAAGCTGCTCGACATACTGAACAACGAGCGCGAGGTACTTGAGCTTGAACGGAAGATCAGCCAGCGTGTCAAGAAGCAGATGGAGAAGACGCAAAAGGAATATTATCTGCGTGAGCAGATGAAGGCAATCCAGAAGGAACTCGGCGAGAAGGAAGGCCGTGCCGGGGAGGTAGAAGAGCTTCGCTCCCAACTGGAAGCGAAGACACTGCCGGATTCGGTGCGCGAGAAGACGCTCAAGGAAATAGACCGCCTCGAGAAAATGCCAATCAGCTCCGCCGAAGGTGGAGTGATTCGTAATTACGTCGATTGGCTGCTAAGTCTGCCTTGGGATCAGCAAAGTGAGGATGATCTGGATCTTGCCAAGGCAGAGCAGGTGCTTGACGAAGATCATTACGGTCTGGATAAGCCGAAGGAGCGGGTGCTTGAATATTTGGCGGTGCAGAAGCTCGTCAAGAAGCTGAAGGGCCCGATTCTATGCCTTGTTGGTCCGCCAGGGGTCGGGAAGACCTCACTGGCCCGTTCCATTGCCAGGTCGCTCGGACGCAAATTCGTGCGCGTCTCTCTGGGCGGCGTGCGTGATGAAGCAGAGATTCGCGGGCATCGAAGAACCTATGTTGGTGCAATGCCGGGCAGAATCATTCAAGGAATGAAGACGGCGGGTGCGCTTAATCCGGTATTCTTGCTTGATGAGATCGACAAGATGGCTTCAGATTTCCGAGGTGATCCATCGGCTGCCCTTCTGGAAGTACTCGATCCGGAGCAGAACAACACCTTTAGCGATCATTTCATCGAAGTACCGTTTGATCTGTCCAACGTGATGTTCATTACGACGGCCAATGCAGTTCATAACATACCGCGGCCGCTGCTCGACCGGATGGAGATGCTGTTCATTCCTGGTTATACGGAGCTGGAGAAGCTGCAGATTGCGACGCGTTATCTTCTTCCGAAGCAGAAGCGAGAGCACGGGCTGGAGTCGGAGCAACTGCAGATCGATGAGGCTGCACTACTGAAGACGGTCCGGGAATATACACGGGAGTCTGGAGTGAGAAATCTTGAGCAGCAGGTAGCGGCTCTGTGCCGTAAGGCTGCCAAGAGAATCGTATCTGAAGGGATCGAACGCTTGGAGATTACGGCGGATCAGGTCAAGGATTATTTGGGGATTCCTAAATTCCGTTATGGTGTAGCCGAGCTGGAGGATCAGATTGGTATGGTAACTGGGCTGGCCTGGACTGAGGTTGGCGGAGAGACGCTGCTGATAGAAGTAACCGTTGTGCCTGGTAGCGGTAAGCTGATTCTGACCGGTAAGCTGGGCGATGTAATGAAAGAGTCGGCTCAGGCGGCCTTCAGTTATACCCGATCCAAAGCGGAGGAACTGGGGATTCCGACTGACTTCCATGAGAAGAATGATGTTCACATCCATATTCCAGAGGGAGCGATCCCTAAGGATGGACCTTCGGCAGGAATTACGATTGCAACGGCTCTGATCTCTGCCCTAACCGGTCGTCATGTCTCTAAGGATATCGCGATGACTGGCGAGATTACTTTGCGCGGGCGGGTACTGCCAATCGGCGGATTGAAGGAGAAGTCATTAGCGGCTCACCGGGCCGGTTACAAGAAGATACTGCTGCCTAAGGATAATGAGCGCGATTTGCGCGATATTCCGGACAGCGTGAAGGAAGATATTGAATTTGTGCCTGTGGCGCATATGGATCAGGTTCTGAAACATGCGCTCGTTGAACGGCTGCAATAGAGAGGAAATTGAACGAATGAAAGTAACGAATGCAGAATTTGTGATCAGCGCGGTAGGCCCGAGTGGTTATCCTCAGGACGCCTTGCCAGAGATTGCTCTGGCGGGGCGTTCCAACGTGGGCAAATCGTCGCTTATTAACAAAATGATTAACCGTAAAAACTTGGCCCGAACGAGTTCGACGCCAGGGAAGACCCAGCATCTGAATTACTATCGGATTAATGAGGAACTCTATTTTGTTGACCTGCCGGGATATGGCTATGCCAAAGTCTCCAAGACTCAGCGCCAAGTATGGGGGGCAATGATCGAGAAGTACTTGCTCGAGCGCGAGACCCTGCGTCTGATCATACTGGTGATCGATCTGAGACATCCGCCTAGCAAGGATGACGAGATGATGTATGACTGGCTCAAACATTATGATTCGCCGGTGTGCGTCGTCGCTACGAAAGCGGACAAGATTCCGCGTTCCCGTTGGCAGAAGCATATCAAGATCATCAAGGAAGCACTCGTCATGCGCGGTGGCGATAAACTGATTATGTTCTCTTCGGAGACAGGAATCGGTAAAGACGAGTTATGGGCACATATCTCGGAGTTCACCCATTCGAACGAGCCAGAAGCGGAGAATATCGAAGAATAAACGAATGCCATTTTCAACGGATTAAGAAGGGATTCGGAGAACACTCGGTAGGAAAGTGAGAATGTTGGGGGATTTTTGCAGCTAAAAACTGCTTATTCCGTTTTTTTCTGAAATTTGGCTGGAATTCACGGTTCAATGGCTGAGCAAATTCTTTAGCGAGTAGTGTATAATTATTATAATCGTTAAAAGAATTGAGGAGATTTTTATGGCTCAGCGGTTAGCCACAGAATATGTTAATGCCAGTTTGCGTTTGTCAGAAGTCCAGATGTCACAGTTTGTTCATAAGGTCTATGATCCCCGTGTCCGTCAGAAAGTGAAAGTGCTTGAGAACGGAAGCCATGAGGTTGTACTTGAGGATGACGGGGGTGAAGAAGTCTGCTTACCTTTTGACCGTAGAGACGGATATTACGTCTGTGAACTGTCTTTCCGCTTGGAACAACCACGTTTAACGAATGTAATGAGACTTTTGTTCTCTGCTTTTAAGGGGTCTGGCCTTGTAACCAGGATTTTTAACGGATTCATGATGATGTATTATTATCAAGAAGGTCGCGTTCGTAAGATCGTGGAATATTCTCGGGATTCTTACAAGCTCGTGTTCGAGCACAAGGATACGGAGGGTAATCTGCAGCAAATGTACCACAACAATGATGTGGAGCAGGAGATCAGCGGAATTCACGAGAGCATTAATGCTTTGCTTGATTCACGTTTTATAACGAATGACTCCGTGGTGGTTAATCAAATCGACGATCAGCTTCGCGAGCATTCGCGGCGGTTGTTCGCCTTGGAAGCCTAGAGTTTTCAAGGGGTATGATCATCTTTTTGACCTAGTCACCAATAGAATAGGAACCACATAAAGTACTAATGTAGGCTACCCTTAAATAGGGTAGCTTTTTTACAAGCTCCAACTGGGCACAGCTGTAAAAAAAAGTGTTGCATTTGTCTGAAATAGATGGTATTTTTAATCTCGTTGAAAACAATATAGGAACCAGGATTCACTCAGGACATGGAGATGTTGCGAGACATTTTTCCCTCGAGCAGTGAATGACGTAGGTCCTAGCGGATGAAATTTTTTCAAACATTTTATTCCTAGGAAGGGGGAACCGAAAGATGGAATATACAACTTTCGGAAGACACGTTGCTGTTGATACTTGGGGAGTAGATTTTGAGCTGCTGAATAATGCTGAGCTTCTTCAGGAGTACATGGTGGAAGCTGCCGAAGCTTGTGGTGCTACCATAATTTCCATGCAATCCAGACAATTTGAGCCTCAAGGTGCTACAGTGCTTGTATTACTGTCGGAAAGTCATCTCTCGATTCACACATACCCTGAGAGAGGGTTTGCTGCAATTGATTGTTATACTTGTGGGGAGTGGGTTGATCCACAGTTAGCGGTCGATCACCTGGTGTCCGTTCTAAAACCGGAGAAGACCTTTGCCAAGCAATTAGTTCGTGGTATGGGCGAGATGGAAGTGGCAACGCCTGAGATCAATCAGGTGGAGTTCGTCTAAAGATAAATTTAATCCTGTTCTATAAAAATTAAAAATGGGAAATATAGAGTAACCATGGGACATTTCCATGGTTATTTGTTTATTTGTGGAAATTCATAAATAATTCAAAAATATCCGATTAATTTACCGGGTGATAGACTGGCCCTGTGATATAATTAACATTGTTTGTGTTGTAATCATGCTAAAAGTGAGAGTTCGAAAAGATCAGTTTTTTTGAACCACCTTTTAAACTACCTCTTAAAGTCTTGTGAAGGCAGGTGGACTTCTATGCACATTGTCGTTGTCGGGCTAAATTATCGGACGGCACCTGTGGAGGTCAGAGAACGTTTTGCATTTTCAGAACAGGATATGCCGCAGGCGCTGTTGGAATTAACACGTACCAAAAGTGTAATGGAAGGAGTTATTCTCGCGACCTGCAACCGCACGGAAATCTATGTAGTTGTTGATCGACTGCATATGTGCGGATATTTCATTCGTGGTTTTATGGAGAAGTGGTTTGGTATTCCGCGTGAGGAATTTACCGAGCATTTATATATGTATGAAGAGGATCAAGCGGTTCGTCATTTGTTCAGAGTAGCTAGTGGACTGGATTCTATGGTGCTTGGTGAGACTCAGATTCTCGGACAGGTACGCAGTGCTTTTTTGCTTGCACAAAGTGAGAAGGCGACAGGAAAATGGTTCAATATGCTGTTCAAGCAGGCGATTACCCTCGGTAAACGCGCTCATTCAGAGACTGCGATTGGTGAGAGTGCGGTCTCGGTTAGCTATGCGGCAGTAGAGCTTGGCAAGCGGGTGTTTGGCAGCTTCTCTGGCAAACGGGTTCTCATCCTTGGCGCCGGGAAAATGAGTGAGCTGACCGCGAAGCATCTGAGCGGCGGAGGGACGGAAGAGGTACTTGTTGCGAACCGAACCTTTGCTCGGGCACAGGAACTAGCGAGCAAGTTCAACGGAACGCCGTGCACGATGCAGGATGCAATGAAGCGTTTATCTGAAGTAGATATACTGATTAGCTCTACCGGGGCTGAAGGGTATGTACTCACTTCGGCGCAGGTGACGAAGAGCATGGGGCTTCGTCCGGATCGTCCGTTATTCATTATTGATATTGCTGTACCACGGGATATCGAGCCGTCAATCGGCGAGGTTCCGAATGTGTTCCTTTATGACATTGATGATCTGGAAGGGATCATTGAGAGTAATATGGAAATGCGGCGCGGCGAAGCTGTCATTATCGAACGGATGATCGAAGAGGAGATTGCTGCCTTTACCAGTTGGCTGCAAACTTTGGGCGTTCAGCCTGTTATTCAAGCTCTGCAGGAGAAATCATTTGCTATTCATGCAAGCACATTAGACAGCTTGTTCAATAAGCTCCCCGACTTAGACGAACGGGAGCGTAAAGTAATTACGCGTCTGACGAAGAGCATCGTCAATCAGATGATGCATGATCCAATCAAGCGACTCAAGGAAATGAGCGGAGAGGAGGACAGTCTGGCGGCGCTGGATATGTTCACCAAGATATTTGCACTTGAGGAGCAGCTTGAAGAGCAGAGCGCATCTATGGAGACGCCTACAGTGGAGGTACCCATCCCAGAGCCAATACTTGTTAGCGTAGAGGTTAGCCCGGACAAGGTGCCAGTTCCAATGATGAAGGCTTCGGTCTGAACCGTTTATAATTTTAAAGAATGTTTTGCCCTGAGGCCATTGCTTTGATTCTGATTGCCACCGCACCATTTGCAGGCAGGAGAGTCATACAGATCGGCAACGGGGCTTGTTTTTTAATCGAAATACACTTACAGGCTGAATCCTTAATCACGAAAGCTCGATGGAAAAATGCAACAGGGTAGGTTATCCTATACTCATTACCATGTTTTACGCTTAAGTTAGTGGTTTTTCTTATCAAAAGTGGACTCGGGAGTGGGTGTTGGATACGATGGCACATTATATACCCATCATGCTTGATCTTCGAGGTTGCAAATGCCTTCTGATTGGCGGTGGTCTTGTCGCCGAACGAAAGGTGGTAACATTACTGCCTTCCAGAGCCGAGATCATGATCGTCAGTCCTAGACTTACGCCAAAGCTTAAGCAGACTTGGCAGCAGGGGCAGATCACCTGGATTGAGCGCTGTTATCAAAAAGGTGATTTGCAGGGAGCGTTTATGGTCTTTGCTACGACAGATCAGCCGTCCGTTAACGATCAAATTGCTGCTGAAGCCCAGGAACTAGGGATTATGATTAACCACTCCGGGGAGGGCGCACGGGGATCATTTATTTCGCCGAGCTCTTTCAGACGAGGGGATCTGGTCGTTGCCGTCTCTACTTCCGGAGCGGCTCCAGAAGCAGCCAAGAAAGTATGTGCCGAGATCGAGGAGCAGTTTGGGGATGAGTACGAGGAATATATCTGTTTTTTGTCATGGGCTAGACAGGTGATTAAGAAGCAAATACAGGATGTCTCCCAAAGGAGGCTATTATTTAAGAAATTGGCTGTGATCGATGTATTGAAAGAGATACGAACAGGGAAGTTTCCTCTTAGCAGTGAGGACGACCTGTTATCTTGGATAAATGTACAGCAGGAGGAGTAAGGAATGACGAAGCGTACGATAGTAGTCGGAACGAGACAAAGTCAATTAGCTCTGACCCAGACGGGACAGGTTATCGATGCCCTGGAGAAGCTTTGTGCTGAGCACGGGCTTCCGTTTACGTTTGAAATTCGCAAGATTGTAACGAAGGGCGATCGTATTCTGGATGTAACCCTGTCAAAAGTAGGCGGTAAAGGTCTGTTCGTCAAAGAGATCGAACAGGCTATGATTGACAAGGAGATAGACCTGGCTGTACATAGCATGAAGGATATGCCTTCTGAGCTTCCGGAAGGGCTTATTAATGGAGCTATTCCGCAGCGGGTTGAACCTAGGGATGCGCTAATCTCTAAAGAGGGGCTCACCTTGGAGGAACTTCCGCATGGCGCCAAAGTGGGGACGAGTAGCCTACGTCGTTCTAGTCAACTTCGTGCGCTGAGGCCTGACTTACAGCTGGAGTCGGTTCGCGGAAATATTGATTCTCGCCTACGCAAGCTGAAGACAGAAGGCTTCGATGCAATTATTCTAGCAGCTGCTGGACTCAAGCGGATGGGCTGGGAAGATAGAATTACATCACTGCTTCCTGTTGATGTCTGTCTTCCGGCCGTTGGACAAGGGGCTCTTGGACTGGAGTGCCGTGAGGATGATACTGAACTTAAGGCTCTACTGTCTTTGTATAACGATCACATTACTTCGCTTACCGTTACCGCGGAACGGCGGTTCCTAGCCGTATTGAATGGAGGTTGTCAGGTTCCAATTGGGGCCTATGCCATCTGGAACGGTGGCACTGACGGTGTAACAACTGGATCGGAGACAGGATTGATTACTTTGACCGGTATGGTTGGTGCACCTGACGGAAGCCTGATTCTAAAAGAAAGCCTTACCGGAGATGATCCGGTCCAGCTTGGGGAAGATGTAGCACAGAAGTTGAAATCACAAGGTGCAGATCGAATATTGGCCACGGCCAGGGAGTGATGGAGGAATGGCTGGAGCAGGAAAAGTATATTTAGTTGGCGCAGGCCCAGGGGATGCGCGATTAATTACGCTGAAAGGGCTGGAATGCCTGGAGAAGGCGGACGTGGTCGTATATGATAGGCTGGCTAATCCCAGCCTATTGACGCGGATGAAGCGCGGCGCTGAGAAGATTTATGTGGGCAAGACGGTAAATAGACACACGATGAAGCAGGAAGAGATAAACCAGCTACTTGTTGATCTTGCACTATCGGGTAAAATCGTCGTTCGTCTAAAAGGCGGGGATCCAACAATCTTTGGCCGTGTTGGCGAGGAAGCCGGTTTGCTGAGGCAGCATAGAATTCCGTATGAGATTGTTCCGGGTATTACCGCAGCGATTGCTGTTCCAGCCTATGCGGGGATTCCCGTGACCCATCGAGATATTGCCTCATCCCTATCGATCATTACCGGACATGAAAGCCAGAACAAGCTGGATCAATCGATTGATTGGGCTAAGCTGACCCAAGCTACGGGTACACTCGTCTTTATGATGGGCTTGGCCAAAATTGGCTATATCGCTACTCAGTTGACCATCCACGGTAGGCCACCGGAGACGCCGGTTGCTCTTATTCGGTGGGGGACCCGCGCTGAGCAGGCCGTATTGATCGGTACGCTGGAAGATATCGAACAGAAGGTACTCGATTCAAGGTTTGAAGCACCGGCTGTGATCGTCGTCGGCGAAGCGGTGCTGCAGCGCGAACTGCTGAAGTGGGCCGAGGATATGCCTCTCTTCGGCGCTAGGATTCTGGTGACTCGTTCCCGCTCACAGGCAAGCGAATTAGTGAAGCAGATCGAGGAACTGGGCGGGGAAACCTATGAATTTCCGGTCATTGAGACGGTGATGCCTGATCCAGAAAGATGGAGTGCGACAAGCAAGGCTCTAGAGGATTTAGGCCAGTACGACTGGGTATTCTTTACGAGCGTGAATGGGGTAGAGTATTTCTTCAGGCATCTGGACAGACTTGGAAAAGACATTCGCGCCCTACACGCCGCACGCATTGCCGCGGTTGGTCCAGCGACTAAGGAAGCGCTGCGCTGTTACGGAATTGCTGCTGAGGAGCTGCCTAGCCATTTTCAGGCGGAAGGCTTGTTTGAAGCTTTTGATCAGCAATTGCTGGCCGGCCAGAAAGTGCTTCTTCCCCGTGGCAATCTGGCTCGCGCCTGGTTGACTGAGGTGCTTCAGGATAGAGGACTCAGTGTAACGGATGCGGTCATGTACGAGACCGTACCGACTGGGGATGAAGACAATGAATTACTTAATCTGCTGGAGCAAGGTGGGATTCATGCCGTTACCTTCACCAGCTCGTCGACCGTTACCAATTTCTTGGCAGCTCTGAGCAGGATGGGGGTACCTGATCCGGTTCAGGTACTTGAAGGTGCAGCAATTTGCTGTATCGGTCCTGTTACCGCCAAGACGGCACAGCAAGCTGGATTGAATGTGGCAGTGATTGCTGAGGAGTCCACGATTCCAAGTCTAGTAGCCGGGCTATGCGCCTGGAAACAAAATTCAAGACATACGTTAACCTACTGATAGAACTAGGAGGAATTATATATGCCTTTTCCAATCGTAAGACATCGCCGTTTGCGCCAATCTGCGTCTATTCGAGGCTTGGTACGTGAGACGGTATTAACCGTGGATGATTTTATCCAACCGATCTTTGTCGTTCCTGGCAGCGGAATTAAGAATGAAATATCTTCGATGCCTGGGGTATATCAGTTCTCACTGGATACCTTGGAACAAGAAGTTAAGGAGATTGCCGAACTGGGAATCAGTGCGGTATTGCTGTTCGGTATACCGGAGTCTAAGGACAGTGTAGGCTCGGGAGCTTACGCCGAGGACGGCATCGTGCAACAGGCTACACGCAAGATTAAATCGATGTATCCAGATCTGCTCGTTGTGGCTGATACTTGTTTGTGTGAATTCACAGATCATGGGCATTGCGGTATGGTACATACCTATGAGCGAGACGGCCATATATGCGGCGATGTGCTGAATGATGAGTCGCTGGAATTGTTGGTTCGCACGGCGGTATCCCAGGCGGAGGCAGGAGCAGACATTATAGCTCCGTCTAACATGATGGACGGCTATGTCGCGGCGATCCGTACAGGTTTGG
>DASYFA010000223.1:0-6965 GCA_036498705.1 Paenibacillus sp. | reverse complement strand
CTCCTCAAGCGCCAAAATAACGGCAACCGGCCCACCGGCCACCCATTGGCCAAGTGATTTGAAGGATGAATGTAGCAGAATCGTCATCCCTTCCTGTACACCAAGTCTGCGGAAATCTTCTGTCAACGTCTGAACTGTAATTAAATCCCCTTGAATTTCTTCCATTTTTTATTCCTCCAAACGCTCTAGCAGCTACTCCTAGCAAAGCTTCTCACAGCCATTATATAGGAGGATCACTTCTGGCTACAAACTTATGATCATCACGATATAAGTCCCTTAACGATCTTTATATTAAAGTTACTTATTCTGTCGTTTACGACAAATCTTCAGACAGCATTTTGGCTCTATAATCCCCTGGAGAGATTCCTTCCAACTCTTTAAAGACGCGTGCAAATTGCTTACTATTCTCAAAGCCTACTTCTTCTGAGACTGCTGCAAGCTTGATGCATCCTTTTGCCAACAGTTCTTTTGCGTGACGGATGCGTACTTTTTTTAAATAGATAACAAAGCTCTCTCCGGTATATGCCTTGAAGGATTCACTAAAATAGGAATAATTCAAAGACACATGGTTGCTAACCATAGCCATATTTAACGGACGAGCAAAATTCGTTTCAATATAATTCAGAGCTTCCTCCATGTCAGCATGCTCCGTATGAGCAGAGCGTACCCCTAGAATGTAATTACTCACACTCAGGAGCAAATTCTCCAGCGCACGATAATAATCATGAAAATGACGATAATTGTACATATTGCCTACTGTGCGATACAGCTTCAGCACCTCAACCGAGGCTTCCCCATACAACCGAAATACTTCATCCAGTACCTGCTCATTGATACTCTGCCCCACGCTTTCGAGATAAGACAAGTCCAGTTCCTTCAAATGCTCTGTTTGAAAAATAACGGACAACAGGTATTTTATTTCCTTCTCACGTTCTGTCCCAAGCATATTGAGCAGCTTACGAAGCTCCTCCTTCGGCAAAGAAAAGTTACGACGCTCTTGACTGACATCCTCATAATCCAAAAATCCTTCTTGCGGATATAAAAAAGTATACTGTAGTGCCCGGCATGCTTCCTTGTAACAGGAACGAAGTTCTTCGAGACCTTTTCCCTCACTGCTGATTCCGATCGATAAACCAGTTATTTCTCTAGCTTCAGCTTGACGGGACAACTCCATGAAGCTCTGTGAACTAGTCCCGATCAATACTAACTTACCATCCCAATCTATTATATTTTCTGAAAAATACTTTTCAATCGGCCCCATCAACCGTTCGACCAGCCCTTGAACTTCTGTCGCCTTCATCCGAGTGCCATCATTAAAATAGTAATTTAGCACACCAACTGTAAAAGGAGCCTCCAAACCATTTAACTCCTCTTGCTGCTCGGGTTCTAGCTGAACCTCCTGCTGCTGCAGCAGTCCCCGCAAACGGCTGGAGCGTAGCTCTTTGCGAAACTGTTCTGTTTCCCGCTCTATTTTCTTGACGCTGAACTCCTCTTCTTCCTGTTCCTTCTGGATATTCAGCAAGATTTCAAACAGCTCATCTCGGCGAATTGGCTTAAGTAGATAATCCTTCACACGATAACGTATTGCACATTTAGCATATTCGAAATCATCATACCCACTTAGGATGACGACTGCTGGTTTTTTCTCGCCCCTTACCTCCACAGATAACTGCTCCAAAAGCATAATTCCGTCCATCACTGGCATACGAATGTCAGTAATAATAATATCTGCACCGTCAGTCTTAAATACCTCCAGCGCCTCTGCGCCATTGCTCGCCATGATAATCGTATAATCGGACGGAAATTCTCTTTCAATCATGATCTTCAGACCTACACGGATATTTTTCTCATCATCAACGATCAGTAGTTTCTTCATGGTTGTTTGTCTCCCGTCAAAAGAACTTTCGGCAAGGTCAGACGTACCATCGTCCAACTCCCTGCCTCGCTCTGTACTACAAGCCCGTATTCTTCGCCATAAAAAATTTGCAAACGCTGATGTACATTCCGCAGTCCTATGCCACCTGCTCTCCGGCTTACATCCTTCTGTTCACAAGAGTGGTCATAACATTCATCCTTAGCATATATCGCCTCGTTTAAAGCAACTAGACGTTCTGGGGTAAGACCGATACCATTATCACGAAGCTCTATGGAAATATCACCTTCCGTTTCCGAAATATGAATATGAATGTTCGGGTTCTCTAAATTCTCTTTTTCACCGTTCCAAGCATGCTTAACACTGTTCTCTACAATAGGCTGCAGTGACATTTTCAGCACCTCAAGCTCCAAATATCGAGGTTCAATATGAAGTACAAGCTTAACCGGGTACTCAAAACGAATATTCATTACTTCAATGTAATTCTCAATATGGCGGACTTCATCGCGAAGCTTCACATACTCCCCAGACCATTTGAAATTATAACGCATCATTCCACCGAGCGAAGTTAGTGCGTCTGATATCGTTCGTTGATTTTCAATTTCAGCAAGCATTTTAATATTTTCAAGTGTGTTATACAAAAAATGGGCATCTATTTGATTATGCAGCGTGCGCAGCTCAGCCTCTTTGGACAATGCCTGCTTACTCACAGCCTGAGCCACCAACTTATTAATTGTATTCATTAGCTTAGAGAAATGATGGGCAAGCTCACCGACTTCTCCCCCACCCCGAATCGTAATTCCACTATATGCTTCACCTCTGCGCACGCTTTTCATCGTTTCGGTCAATCTGCGCAGATTTTTTAGAATAAAGGCATTCATCACATAAGCGATCAACGTGAGTAAAATAATAAATCCGATGTTAGCTCCAATAATAAAGTTGCGTGTACGGGAGATATCCTTCAAAACACCCTCCGTTGAGACCACATTTAACAGATAAGCATCAATGCGTTCCAGCGGTGTGTTAATAAGTAAATAAGATTTACCGTTGGCTGTATAACTACTATCCCATTCACCAGTAGCCTTGAAGGTCTTGTATCGTTCAGTAATAACACTAGCCATCTCCTCGTTATCCTGTAGAAAAGACTGATCAGGACGAGTAAATAGCTGCAGCTCACCATCTACAAGGAACATTTGTGTCTGGTTATCCCGTACATCGGTATATGTCTTTGGTGTAAAGCGGTTCAACAGCATATCTACTTGAACCATCCCAATATGGTTGCCAGAAGGACGACTCATCTCACGTAGTAAAGAAACCTTCGGCAAACTCTCAGTCGGTGCACCCAAGTATCTCTGCATCAGATCAGGATCACTCCTTTGAAAAGACCAGTACTCCTGTCCCTCCAACTGCAGTGCTTTCTGGTACCACGGCTCGGAAGAGACTCGCTCTTCGCGAAATAAAATCGGCCAAATTTCATGCATCGTTTTACTTTTCGAATACAGCCGTAAATGCTCAATATTCGGATTATTAAATTGAATACGTGTCATATTCACATAAGCATTTGTATTAAAATCAACCAAATCTTCAAGCATCGGCTCAGTCTCATTCGCAAGAAAGTCTTTAACATCCGAGTCAGAATACGCCATCTGTGCTGCCCGCTCCATCGCTTCAATTTGATTGTGGATATGCAATTTTTCCATTTGCAGCAAATATTCATTTTTCTCAACAGCATCTCGGAAATAGGTATTGTTAATAGACTCATAAAAATAGACGGACACCAGAAGCAACGGACCTATAATAATAAAAACATAGGCAGCAATCAAACGACTCTGCAGCGACCTTCGCCCCCACCAATACAAGAAGGAATTCCATATTTCTCTGCTGCGCTCACGCAAATTCTCCCTCTTCACTTCTTCAACGTTCACCTCGCTAATATCGTGAATACTTAACATACTTAACAACTATACCTTATTCTTGTTTCAAAATAACCCAAAAACCCGCAATCAGCGGGCTTCTGGGTTATATTTTATTGGGCGAGCTTCACTTTGTTCTCTTCATACTTTTTCTGTTGATAGGCTTGGAATTTATCTACACCTATATCCTTTTGTTTCGCTAAATACTCACTCCATATTTTATCGAACTCAGCATCCGAAGAAGCCATAAGCAGTTTAGGAATCGTCTTCCCACGCAGTTCTTTCAGCTTTGTAGCAATGATGCCTTCAGGGGAGTTACCTGTAGGATCAATCTGTTGGAACGTTGAAGTACTAGTCGCTTTTCCTCTTGTCCAATCTTCCAATTGTTTAAAAGGTTCTACTGATTTAGGCGCCCATTGATCCGTGATATTCGTGTTCTGCATCATCCAGTAGGTGAACGAAGATCCGTATTGCTTATCAAACGCCGAACGATCCTTATTCATTAGATCAAACACTTCAGGCTTAAATTGGTCTTTGCCATCAATCGTTTCGTAGCTGACACCCTTTTCACCGAGGAACAAGTCTTTATTACCTTCTTCACTGTTCAAGTAGCTCAGGAAGCGAATAGCGCGAGCTTTATCCTTCACATCTTTGGAGATCAGCGTCACTGTCCAGCCTGCGATCGCAGGTCCATCAAGGGTCGGTTGATCCAAGTTCGTATTCGAAGGACCATCAATAGCAATATAAGTTTTGCTAGGATCTTGTTGGTAAATCGTACCTAGTTGCGCTGCAAAGTCTGTACGTTGATAGAGCATCGCGAAATAACGACCTTGAGCGATCTTCTCTTCCATTTGTGGACGTTTATCGATAAAAATATCTTTAGCAAGCAGTCCATCCTGATTCGCTTGACGAAGCGTCTTCATCCAGCGGATATATTCAGGATCAGTCTCACGGGCATATACCTGACCATCTTTTTCTCTAGGAATCGCCAGGAAGTTCTGAAGATAACCTTCCAGAGAATCATTACCGTTTACACCAAACTCATGCAGACCAAGCGGGATTAGCGGTTGTCCATTTACGTCAGGAAATTTCTCTTTCGCTAACTTAAGCGCATTCAAGAAACCTTCTGGTGTGCGCATATCTGGACTGCCAATCGCTTCATACATATCCTTGCGGACCGCGAATACTTGGTTGGATACGTAGTTCTCTCCATATTTCTCATAGTCAGCAGGAGAGGAAGAAGAGTTAGGATAGCCATACACATTGCCATCTTCCTGAGTGTACCAATTCAGCTTATCTTTATCAGATACTTTGTAGAAATAAGGATCATATTCATCAGCAAGCTTGTTCAGAGGTAGCGCAAGATCACCTTCGATTATTTTCTTAATTGCATCTTCATAGAAGCCCAATGTGATGAAATCAGGCAATTTACCAGAAGCAATGAGTGTGTTCAGTTTCTCATTCTCGTTACCAGCCGGGACGATGAAATTAATATCAACGCCGGTTTTCTTAGTTACATATTGAGAAGTCGGGTCCACACCCCATTTGTTAGGGAACCAAGAGAAATTCAGGTACCAGTCAAACGTAATTGGTGAAGTGTCAATCTTCCAACCTGGTTCATCAGCAGACAATGTAGCAGCAGGTGCATCTGTCGCCCCCGTGTTCGTTTCTTTAGTGCCATCCGAATTTCCTTTAGCGTTATTTCCACTGGAACAGCCTGCGGCTGACAAGGCCATAACCGCTGCCAGAAGTAGAGCCATCGCTGTTCTCGGTTTGCGTTTCATACCCATATTCTTTACCCCTTTTCTATGATTGTTAATTATAAGCTCAACCCCAGAGCTCATAGAGATGAGCTGCTGGAGGAGTTACCTTTACTAAGGATCAGCCCTTAATCGAGCCGATCATCATGCCTTTAACAAAGTAGCGTTGTAAGAAAGGATATACGAACACGATAGGAAGTGTGGTGACCACCATCGTCGCCAGCTTAATAGACTGTGATGTTACGCTTCTTGTCATGCCGCTACCTTGTGCAGCGACCATCATTTGAGTCGAGCTAGATTGTGCTACAACGCGGAACAGATAGGTCTGAATCGGCTGTAGATCCGTATTATTGATATAGATCATACCTGTAAAATAATCATTCCATTGGAACACACCGTGGAACAGTGCAATGGTCGCAATAACAGGCATAGACACTGGAAGCACAATTCGTAGGAAGATGGACCAATCATTAGCTCCATCAATCCGGGCCGCTTCCTCCAATCCTTCAGGAATCTCTCGGAAGAAGGTCATGAAGATAATAAGATCGAAGAAGCTAAACATCGCAGGAATGATATACACTAAGAAATTATCTAGTAACTGAAGATCTTTGATAAGCAAGAAGCTCGGGATCAACCCTCCGGCGAAGAAGAGCGTAACCGTACCCATAAACATGTAAAACTTTCCACCAATCAAGCCCTTACGAGAAAAGGCATAGGCTACCATTGCTGTGAAAAATACATGCAGGACTGTGCCGATTGCTGTTTTGGCAACGGTGATCCACATCGCCTGCATAATACCAGGGCTGTCGAACACTGCCTTGAAGTTTCCTAGACTGAACACCCGCGGCCACCAGTATATACCACCTCGCATAGCATCCGTACCTTCATTAAAGGCATTGACGAGTACGTACCAGATCGGATAAAGCGTTATGAAGCAAATACACAGCATGATGATGTTGTTGATGATATCGAATAGGGCCTCGCCCTTCGTTTTACGGTTGAGAGCAAACATGTGCAGATCCTCCTTATCCTAGAACAATGATGTATCGTTGATTTTTTTAGACACTTGGTTAGCTATCAGTAGCAAGATTAGAGCAATAATCGATTTCAATAGTCCAACCGCAGCCGAGTATGAGAAACGGCCAGAGAGGATCCCTGTGTAGTACACATAATAATCGATTACATTACTTGCACTATCATTCAACGAGTTACGCAGCACCAAGATCTGATCGAAGTTGGAGCTTAGCACACCACTGACTGCAAGAATGAAGAGAATGCTGATCGTCGATTTAATGGCTGGCAGCGTAACGAACCACATCTTCTGGAATCGTCCGGCACCATCAATCGTCGCTGCCTCATACATTTCAGGTGACACACCAGAAATTGCTGCTAGATATATGATCGCTGACCATCCAAGCT
>DASYFA010000222.1:0-3235 GCA_036498705.1 Paenibacillus sp. | reverse complement strand
GGATATCGTGAAGGGGAAAGCAGAGATTCAGCGCAATCGCCAGACGCTAGCGGAGGGGCAAGGACAACTTCAGACCGGGCAAGCGAAGCTGGATGCACAGAAGAAAGAGCTGGAGCCGAAGCTAGCCCAAGGCCTGGCGCTGGTGAAGTCGCTGCTTCAAGTCTCTAATCTGCCACCCGATGCAATTCCGGAAGCGCAGCAAACCGAGCTTCAGACGGCAGCACAATCGGCTGATCCAAAGCTCGGCCAAACGGTGGCCGGGTTCATGCAGGGAGCGGTTGATGGAGAAACCTTGAAGCGCGCTGCCACTTCGTTCGAACAAGGCTTGAACCAAGCCTCCCAGCAGTTAACGAATGCACAGCAGGAGTTAGATGCGAAGAAGAAGCAGCTACAAGCAGGCTCCCGGCAGCTGCAAGCGGCAGAGAAGAAGCTAATGCAAGGCGAAGCAGCGTGGAAGCGTGGGACAGCCGAGTTAGCGAAAGCTAAACAAGAAGGGCAAACACAGCTAGATAAGGCGAGAATAGAGCTTGCTCAGGGGCAAGCCGATTACGAAGAAGGACTGAATACCTACCAGAAGGAAAAGGATAGTGCAGACCGGAAGATTGCGAATGGCGAGAAACAGCTGGCTGAAGGGAAGGAAGAGCTGAATAAGCTCGAGCTGCCCAAAATCTATGTGATGGATCGCAGTGTCAACCCGGGTTACACGGAGTTTAGTGATAATGCGAACCGGTTGGCATCGATTGCGACGGCTTTTCCGGTCTTCTTTTTCCTCATCGCGGCTTTGGTGAGTCTGACGACAATGACCCGTATGGTGGAAGAACAGCGATTGCAAATCGGGACACTCAAGGCGTTAGGATACAGCAACATGGATGTGATGAAGAAGTTCCTAGTCTACTCCACGTTGGCTAGTATTACGGCATCGGCGGCGGGTCTAGCGATTGGCTTCACCCTGTTCCCTACGATTATTTACGATGCCTATAGCTCACTCTATAATTTGCCCGGCGTACGGACCAGTTTCTATATGAGTTATAGTATCATTTCAGTACTTGTTGCTGTGCTTTGTACAACGATGACGGCTTCGATCGCGACCCGGGTTGAGTTGAAGAGCAATGCATCCGTGTTAATGCGTCCGAGAGCGCCTAAGAGCGGATCGCGTATTCTGCTGGAGCGCATTGATTTTATCTGGCGCCGACTGAGCTTTATCGGGAAAGTTACGGCACGCAACCTATTTCGCTACAAGCAGCGGATGTTCATGACGGTATGCGGAGTTGCCGGGTGCACGGCATTGATTCTGACCGGATTCGGATTGAAGGATTCTATTGGTGATATTGCACCGCTGCAGTATGGCAAGATTATGAAATATAACGCAGCGGTCGTTTTGCAAGAGGATAGCAGCAAGAAGTTGGCGGAGGAGTACAACAAACTCATCGCAGATACGCCTGAGATTACGGGCAGCTTGAATGTTACGCGTGAAGCTGTACTGGCCACGAAGAAAGGCGTTAACAGTCAGGATGTGAACCTGTTCATTCCAGAGCAGGCGGGTGCGTTGAATAACTTCATCGTCCTGAAGGAACGGGGCCGTGAGGAGACCATTCCTTTACCAAGCAATGGCGTGATCGTATCGGAGAAGTTAGCGAAGCTATTCGACCTGCATGCAGGCAGCACGTTGACCGTCCAGAATAAGAATAATGAGCCGTTTGAGCTGAAAGTAGCGGGGACGACCGAGAACTACGCTATGCACTATGTATATATGACCCCGCAATATTATGAAGCGGTTTTCGGAAAAACGGCGGTAGTGAACATGCAGCTGCTCACGTTCAATCAGGCAGATCCCGTATGGGAAGATCAATTCGGTGAACGATTAACAGCAAATCCGCGTGTCGGTATGGTCAGTTTCACGAGCGGTGTAAGCAATGCGTTCGGCGATACGATGGATAGCATGAATGTCGTCGTGGTGGTGCTGATTATTTCTGCTGCTGCACTGGCCTTTGTCGTATTGTACAATTTGACCAATATCAATGTATCGGAACGCATCCGAGAGTTGTCAACGATCAAGGTACTCGGCTTCTACGACAAGGAAGTCACCATGTACATTTACCGCGAGAATATGATCCTGACGGTGCTTGGCATTATCGCAGGGAATTTCCTCGGCGTACTGCTGCACCGATTCGTGCTTCAGACGGCGGAAGTGGATGCGATGATGTTCAGTCCAACCGTTCATGCCATGAGTTATGGATATGCGGCAGCATTGACCTTGTTATTCTCTGGGGTTGTCATGGTATCCATGCACTACAAGCTGAAGCATATCGACATGATCGAAGCGTTGAAATCGGTAGAATAACGTATATTTATCGCCAGGAAAATATAACCAAATGATCAAACTTCCTTGTTAAATCCTACAAGGGGTCCTATAATGAGTACCAATCAAATGCATATACACTGGATGAAGTTTACGGGAGATAAGCAACAGCTTGGCCGAAGGGGCATAAACTCTCAGGCGCTGAAGACATGGGGTGACATAATCCCTCATGTTCGAGGCAGGACCGTAAGTGGACAGGACTCTGGAGAGACTCCGTGGATGGAGCACCGAAGGGGCAATACGCGATTAGGGAACAGCATCTCATGACGCGTTAAAACTCTCAGGTAAAAGGACAGGGATTGCAAGATCGGTACCTAACATGTACACGCTTAAGGTGTGAATGGTTTCACATGCTGCAGCGTATTTATGATCTGCAATATTGTCCCCAGAGTCAAATCCTCGGATTTGGCTCTTTTTCATGTCGTCTACAAGCAACACAACATCATGAGGGGGAAAAGGAAATGCATGCTTTGGAACATGTATTGGAGAAAGTGAATCAATGGTGAGCGCTGCATGACCTATTTGTTCGGCGTGAAATCGATCTTGCCGTACCGGATTATATTTATTCTCCTGATTGCCTTCGGTGCTTTCATGAAGCTGGACGCGATCTGGCTGCTCTCGGATATTGTGAATGGCTTAATGGCGCTGCCGAATTTTTAGGCTTATCCGGTGTGGTTGTTACGGAGACGCGTCGTTATTTGCAGCATTTGAAGGGTCAGAAGTTAGGTTGACATAATTGTATTCGATAAAGATTGCTAGCATATACCAAAAGTAGGAAAAATGTAATACACATCATATTTTTACTATAATAAATGTGAAAAAATGGTTTTGCGTTCATATATTTTCTTTTAGAGGAAGGGAGAAATGCGATGGATG
>DASYFA010000221.1:0-9064 GCA_036498705.1 Paenibacillus sp. | reverse complement strand
GTAATAAGCGGAAGCACTAAATCAATCCAGAGCGTCGCCGATTCGGATCAGGCTATGAACAGTCCGGCAGAGCCAGGCACCTATGCCGTTACTACTTTTAATTACGGCAGTGGTAAAGATATGTGGCAACCGGAGTTCGGTGCGTCTACAGACTTGATATCTCAATCTGTCGATGCCAGTGCTTATATTACGAATTGGTCCAAATACCGCACAATATATCTTGGATATGATCAAAAGGAACTGCCGTTAAATGGCCGCGTCTGGATGCCCCAAGGAAGTGATAATGAGACCTATCCGCTTATCTTAATCGTTCACGGCAACCATCTGATGGAGGATCATTCGGACGCAGGTTACGCCTATCTAGGCGAACTGCTAGCCAGTCGGGGGTTCATCGCTGTATCCGTGGATGAGAATTTTCTGAATTACTCGGCATGGACGGGAATTCCCGATAATGACATGAAGGTAAGGGCATGGGTATTACTGAAGCATCTTCAGCAGATCCATACCTTCGCACAGTCTCCCGGTACTCCCTTCTACGGCAAGGTTGATATGAACAGCATTGCCCTGATCGGCCATTCGCGAGGCGGGCAAGCGATCGCGATGGCTGCGGATTATACAAAATGGTTCAAATCCGATACTACCCTCGATAACGTAAAGCAGTTCAACATCAAGGCGCTGGCCGCAATTGCCCCAACGGATAAGAAAGTGGACGGTATGAATGCCAAATTGAAGGATATCAACTATCTGATCATCCAGGGTGCCAATGATGGTGATGTCAGCGATTTCGATGGAGATCGGCAGTATAACCGGACTTCCTTCACTAAGGGGACGGATTCCTTCAAAGCTTCTTTATATGTTCAGGGAGCTAACCATAGCCAGTTCAATACAGATTGGGGATTACGCGATATCAGCTTCCCGACGGGTATACTATTAAAGAGGGATAATTTCCTGAGTGGTGTTAATCAGAGAACGGTTGCTAAATTGTATATCTCCGCTTTTATGGAAACGTCGCTACATGGACAGTCCCGGTATACGTCATTATTCCGAGACTACCACGAAGTTCTTCCCATGCTACCAGAGACGACCTACATTAATCAATATGAAGATGGTCATTTCACAATTTGGACGCGTTTTGAAGAGGACTCTAATCGGAAATCTCTTCCGAAGAATGGTGTTGCCGATGGCAAGAATATCATTTGGCGGGAGGAGGAGACGAAGAACCGCGGTAAATCTAACAAAGGGGATCACGCCTTAATCCTGGAGAGAAGTCAACCCTCACCTGAGGAGTCAGTCTATAGTATGAGTTGGCCAAATCGAGCGCCTCAACCAGCCGGCGGTCCACCTCAAGCGCTCTCCTTCGCGTTAGCGGATCAGAGCAAGACGCTGGAAGAGGTACAAGAGAAAGCTAATACAGGCAGTTTCGCAGTTGAAATTGAGCTTATGGACAGGAACGATACGAGATCGCGCCTGCCTCTATCCCATTTCAAGGATTTTCCTGAGCTATCAGAAGTGCAATTTACACTGCATCCTTGGCTCGAGCTTCATATGTCGAACGGAAAATTCAACAATCCTACAGAAGCAATATTTCAGACATATACATTACCGATGACTGATTTTATAAGCTCTAATCCCGAATTTGCTCCTGAAGAAGGCATCAAATCGATCTCATTCATTCTCATAGGTGATCAGGGTAAAATTATGCTCGATGATATTGGTATGTATTAATTCTGAAAAATAAATATAGCCTCTGCCTGTGCGAAAGAGCGCTCATTAACTAGGCGCTCGCATAGGCGAGGCTATTTTTATTGCGTTCCTTAAACCCTATAAATTGAATAAGGTCATACTACTCTTTGGGTACTAGATCAAAAATCTCACCGTTCTCCATCGCATCAATCAGACGGTCAAGCCAACTGTAGTATTTAACTGCCTCATTCATCTTGTGAACATCCTCTTCAAGGACACTTCTCAGTGATGGTTCAATATCCTCCGTCAAGTACTTGCTCATTTCCTTGATGGAACGCTTCAGTACCAGAATATTTCCCTCTACCGCCTTCCGCCATTTGATCGCGAAGAAGTCGGTAAACGTCTGATACCAGTCATACTCCACTTCGTATAAGTCCTTGCGAGAGCCCTTCTCCCACACTTTATTGACCATCTTCATATCGAGCAAGGTTCTTACTCCCGTACTCATGCTCGTCTTGCTCATTTTCATTCCCATACCCATTTCATCGAGGGTCATAGGTTTATCAGCAAAAAAGAGCAACCCATACAGATGTCCCGTTGATAACGGAATTCCATACAGATTCATATTCCTTCCTATCGCTTCTATAACCCGTTTACGCACGTTAAGTACCGCGCTTTGCTGTTCCGGGCTGAGCTGGTCCAAGCTCATGCTTGCAACCTCCTATCGTTCCGATCAAGCTATCTTGGTTGTAATACCTTTAGGTTGTTAACATTCATTTTAATGTTATTTTTATCTTAAGAAAAGCATGCCCAAAAGTAAAGAAGCGAATCATACCGCAATTTTGAGCAAACGGCAGGATTCGTAAGATTCTATTCGTACAGTTTTTTCTGTACGTTCTATACGTACGGATATTAATGTTGATTAATTTTCTATCCATTTGTTACACTATAGAACAGCGAAGCATGTTAAATCATATCGTCGTAACTTATGTTCAAATAAGCAGTTGCAAATTACAGGGAGCTGAGAGGAACTCACGAATCCAGCTATCTGTTAAGTGGAACTCTAAGGGGTGAGTATATGGAACAAAATATTCTTGAGATTAGAAAGCTAAGTAAACTGTTCGGTCCTAATGCGGAACAAGGCGCTCGGCTACTTGAACAAGGCTATAACAAAGTGAAGTTAGCCAAAGAAAAAGGAATAACCGTTGGGGTTAACCAAATGAGTCTCAGCGTCCATAAAGGAGAAATATTCGTCATCATGGGACTGTCCGGCAGCGGCAAATCGACGCTCGTCCGGATGTTGAATCGGCTCATAGAACCGACTGCGGGAGAGATTCTTCTACATGGCCAAGACTTACTGAAGATGAATAAAACACAATTAAGAGAAGTGCGACGCAAGAAGATTACGATGGTCTTCCAGAAATTCGCGTTATTTCCGCATCGTACAGTGCTCCATAACGTGGAGTATGGACTTGAGATTCAGAAAGTCAATAAGGAAGAACGTAAGCAAAAGGCGCTGCAGGCGTTGGAACTCGTCGGACTTAAGGGTTGGGAGAACAAATTGCCTGATCAACTAAGTGGTGGTATGCAGCAGCGGGTAGGTCTAGCTAGAGCACTCGCAAATGATCCGGAAATATTGCTTATGGATGAAGCCTTTAGTGCGCTCGATCCATTGATCCGCCGCGATATGCAGGATGAACTACTGGAGCTTCAGGAGAAAATGAAGAAGACGATCATCTTCATTACGCATGATCTAGATGAAGCACTACGGCTTGGAGACCGTATTGCACTCATGAAGGATGGAGCGCTCGTACAGCTTGGAACGCCGGAAGAGATGCTGACACAGCCGGCCGATCGCTATGTTGAACGATTTATTGAAGATGTAGACCTATCGAAGGTCATTACGGCTTCAAGGGTTATGCGTCGTCCCGAGACAGTGGCCCTTGATCGCGGACCTCGTGTCGCGCTTCAGTTGATGCGTGAAAGAGGAATTTCCAACCTGTTCGTCATCGATCGCGCTAAACGTCTTCTCGGCGTTATTACTGCCGAGGATGCTTCCAAGGCTTTGAAAGCGGGACAAGGATTACAAGACATTCTGATTACAGATGGTCCGCGGGTATCGCCTGATACATTACTTGGCGATCTGTTCGAGGTGACGAGTTCTGCTAAAGTGCCGCTTGCGGTCGTGGCAGATGACAATCGGTTGCTCGGCGTTATCGTGCGCGGAGCCGTACTGGGGGCGCTGGCTGGTGGTCTTAGCGATGAAGTTAGCGATTTGGAGGTGAAGGAAGATGGACATGATTCCTAAAATACCAATAGCGGATTGGGTTGAAAATGTCGTTGATTGGATGGAAACTTCGCTAGGTGGATTTTTTGACGGCTTGGCAACGGTCATTGAGTGGATCGTCAATTTATTCTCCGATCTGTTCCTTCTTCCGCACCCTCTATTATTTATCGCTATCCTGAGCGTGCTTGCCTATCTCGTCGGCCGATGGTCGCTTACGATCTTCACAGCCATCGGCTTCCTGTTAATCGATAATCTCGGCTATTGGACAGAAACGATGAATACGCTCGGACTTGTTATTACCGCAGGACTAATCTCGATTCTAATCGGGATTCCGATCGGAATTTGGAGCGCCTACAGCAAGACGGCACATCGGATCGTGTTCCCGCTGCTTGATTTCATGCAGACGATGCCCGCATTCGTGTATTTGCTTCCCGCAGTTACTTTCTTCAGCCTCGGCGTCGTTCCAGGTGTGATTGCCTCGGTCATCTTCGCCATCCCGCCAACGATCCGCCTGACTACACTAGGAATCCAGCAAGTATCCGGCGAACTGGCTGAAGCGGCGGATGCCTTCGGCTCGACCTCATGGCAGAAATTATTCAAGGTTGAATTGCCACTTGCCATGCCAACGATGATGACTGGTGTCAATCAGACCATTATGCTGTCACTCTCTATGGTCGTTATCGCCTCCATGATCGGCGCTCAAGGGATTGGCGCAACAGTATATCGCGCTGTCACACAATTGAAGATTGGCCAGGGCTTCGAGGCCGGGCTTGCTGTCGTCATATTGGCGATCGTATTAGATCGATTTACTCAAGGTCTATTCAAAACCAGAAAAAGGGGAGAATAAAATGAAAATATCTAGAAAGCTATTGCTTATCGGTGGTCTTGCCTCCGTGCTCGCGCTGAGCGCTTGCGGTCAAGCAGCCAATAAGAACGGGAATACCTCTGGGAATGGCGGAGCAGCATCCTTCGGGAAGCAGGTCAATTATCAAATCATTGGCATTGATCCCGGCGCAGGGATTATGAAAGCGACGAATGATGCGATCAAGCAATATGATCTGAAGGACTGGACATTGGTCGAAGGATCAGGTGCGGCCATGACAGCGATGCTTGATAAGTCGATCAAGAAAAAGAAACCAATCATTATTACCGGTTGGACTCCACATTGGATGTTCTCCAAGTATGATCTAAAATTCCTCGATGATCCTAAGAAAGCGTATGGCGATGCGGAAGAGATTCATACAATCGCCCGTAAAGGCTTGAAGGAAGATAAGCCGGTAGCCTATGAATTTCTCGACCGTTTTGAATGGACAGAAGGTGAAATGGGCGAGATCATGTCCGCAATCCAGGATGGCAAAGCTCCTGAAGCCGCAGCCAAAGAATGGGCAGACAGCCATGGCGACCGTGTTGATTCTTGGACCAAAGGCCTGAATCCGGTAAATGGAGAATCACTTAAGCTAAGTTATGTGGCCTGGGATTCTGAAATCGCCAGTACGAACCTGTTGAAATATGTGCTGGAAAGCAAGCTTGGCTATAAAGTTACAGCACTGCAGGTGGAAGCTGGACCCATGTGGACTGGTGTAGCCAGCGGTGATATAGATGCCATGGCAGCAGCATGGCTTCCATTGACCCACGCCGATTACTGGGCTAAGTACAAGGATCAGGTTCAAGATCTCGGCGCTAACATGACCGGTGTTCGTACCGGACTCGTCGTTCCCGCCTATGTGGATATCAACTCCATTGAAGATTTGAACAAGTAATAGGGGAATATCAAAAAAACGGAGCCATCCCGAATCGGGATGGCTCCTTTGTGTTATATATTATGAAGAAGAGGGAGTATATATACTGTAACACTGCATTCTTAATAGAACCTTACTGCAACCTGAAAATTAAATTAAAAATACTCAAATCATGGAATTCTACCCATACATCAGGGTACTTGCCGTTACTAGCGGCCATTCTCCTCATACCTTATTAAGAGGTAATTCAAAAGGTCTGGTTAAGATTATTGAACAGCCTTTTACAAAAGGAGGGAGACCGCTTAATGGAAGCCTATTATAACTGTATACGTTGTAAGAACAGGCGCGTCCGTATCTTAACGGTAGACAGACAGCATTATGTAGGAACAATTGTAGATGTAGATTACAATAACGTTTATCTACGTGTTGATAATGATCGCGAAGTCACAACTTCAGCATTCTATTCTGGTGGATATGGAGCTGGAGCCAGCATATTAACCTTAAGCCTGTTCACACTGCTCGCCATCGCTCTGATATAATGGTCTACAGTCGCACTGAAGGCCCTGCTATTAGCAGGGCCTTCACACATATATAATTTATGGGGTACCTTTATACTAATTCTCCAACCTTAGAATTGGATTAAAAGAATATGAGAATACAATAAAAGTTAGACAAGCTCCTCCCCCCTCTGCCAAATCCAGCTAATATGATGAAGGAAGAGCGCTTGATTAATTACTCGACGGATTTCAAAGCTTCAATCATGTCGATATGCTTCAGCTTGTAATGCATCGTGATCATCACGATGCCCGAGAACAACAGGGTCAACACAGCGGCGTAGCCGTAGCTGAGCCAATGCATCGTTGGGCTAAACATCATCACATCTACTTCTGCCGTCTTTAGAACGAAACGATGCAGAACGATACCGAGGAAATCCCCGGCTATAATCCCCAGAACCGTTAGGATCATATTCTCACGGTAAATATACCTCGTAACCTCCTGATCATAGAAGCCAAGCACCTTGATCGTCGACAGCTCGCGAATCCGCTCGGACACATTGATATTGGTCAAATTATAGAGCACCACGAAGGCCAGCGCAGCGGCTGAGATAATCAATACGACTACGACAACGTTCATACTGTCCATGGTGTCCTTGAACGAGCCACTTACACCGCTTGTGAAGCTGACCATAGCTACCCGCTCATTCGCCGTCAATTTCTCGCCGAACTGATCTTCGAACGAAGAATCATGATTGCTGTAATTTAACATCTGCATATTGAACTGCGGTTGCTTGCCGAACACCGTCTCATAATAGTGCGGCGTCATGTACACATAGTGCATAGCATAGTTCTCCGTGATACCTGCAATTTTCAATTCGAAGGAATCATTACTGTTGTTCTGAATGGCCAACGTACTACCGATATGCAGATTAAATAACTTAGCCAGCTTCTCAGTAACAATCGCACCGTCATCCGGTAAATTCAGGACTTTCTCATGCCCTCTCTCCCTTAACACCACAAAATCAGAGAGTTGCTCTGTTGATTCCGGAATGAATAGATGAATCTCCTGACTATTGACTCCTTTGCGAACGGCCTGCATTGCTTCCTGGGTCACATTTAGCGTGCCTGTAATCCCGGGAGTATCCTCAATAAGCTTATGATAAGAAGAGACCCCAGCCGGACTAGATTCGTCCTTAAACACGACTGCCGAATTGTATTTCATGATCTTACCATACTGCAGCGGCGCGATATCTCGGATAGAATCTTTGAGTCCAAATCCGGTCAGAATGAGCGCTGTACAACCAGCCACGCCACAAACCGTCATGAACATCCGTTGCTTGTAGCGGAACAGATTCCGTGCCGTTACCTTACCGGTAAAATTGAGCTGCCGCCAAATAAATGGAATCCGCTCTAGAAAAATACGTGACCCGCTCTTTGGAGCCTTCGGACGCATCAGTACCGCGGCATTACTGCGCAGCTCCACACGAGCTGCTGTAAAGGCCGTTACCGTTGTACATAACATAGCGACGATGAGTGACATCAGACTATAACTGATATAGAAATTAATCCGAACCTCTGGCAAATTGTACAACGAGCCGTACGCATTATAGATGATCGTCGGAAAAAGCGTAAATCCAACCGCAAGACCAGCGGCTGTGGCTAGTACACTGGCCAATGTGCCATAGACAAGGAACTTTCTCATAATATCTCCGTTACTATAGCCTAATGCTTTTAACGTTCCGATCTGCAATCTCTGCTCCTCAACCATCCGTGTCATCGTTGTCAAACTGACCAAGGCGGCGATAAGGAAGAAAAATACCGGAAATGCCTTGGCGATCGAGGCTAGCCTGTCGGCATTATCCTCAAACTCGGTATATCCGGGATTGGAGTCGCGGTCCAGTACGTAGACCTTTGGCAGCTTTAGATCGTCCAGCTTCTGCTGTCCTTTACTCAAATCGCGCTCACCGTCAGCAATCTTCGCATCAGCATCCTTTTTCTCCTGACGGTAAGTCGTCAAGCCCTCCTCATAATCGCGGCGCCCTTGATCCAAATCCGCCTTCGCTTTGGCCAATTTGGCCTCGCCTTCTTGCTTGGCCTTAGCCAGCGCTTCCTTCCCCTGCTTCCAGTCCTGCTCTCCTTGAGCCAGCTTCTTCTCCGCCGTTTTAAGCTGCGCAGCCCCGGACTCAAGCTCCTTCGCTTTGGAGTTTAGCTCCTGCTCAGCAGCTGTCAACTGCTGTTCCGCCTGATTCAAGCCCTGTTCGAACGCTCCTATCGCTTGTTTCAGTGTAGCGGCATCTACTTCACCCGCCATATATCCAGCGACTGCCTGTCCTAATGCGGTATCGGCAGCTTTGGCGCCAGCAACCATTTGGTCTCGCTGCGACTCCAGAATGCTGTCTGGAGGAAGTGCAACAATCTGCTTCAGTGATCCGGCAAGCTCTCGTCCTCCATCCAGCTTTGGCTGTATCTCTCTCTTCTGTGCATCCAATTGTTCCCGAGCTTCCTTCAGCTTAGCCTGTCCGGCGCTGATCTTCTGCTTATTCTGGGCCAGTTCAGCCCGACCCTTCTCAAGCTCCTTGGCTGCTCTATCCAGTTTATCTTGGCCTTTGGCCAGCTCGGATTGCAGCTTGTCCACGCCTTCTTGATAGCTGTGCTCGCCTTCATCTAGCTTAATCTTAGCATCGCTAAGCTTCTTCTCGGCATCAGCAAGCTGCTGCTTGGCGTCTGTAATTTTCTGCCTCGCCTCATCCAGCTTGGTCTGCCCTTCCTCCCGCACCTCAGTAAGACGCTGCTCCGGCATCCTAGTCAGTGCCTGCTCGACCGCCTTCGTATGGCCCTCGATCTTGGACGTATACTCA
>DASYFA010000220.1:0-3371 GCA_036498705.1 Paenibacillus sp. | reverse complement strand
GGACGAAGATCTGGTGATGCTCTATGTCTCTGATGATCCAGAGCATCACCACTCCATACTGGAGAATGCTCCTGTAACGGCAAAGAGAATCTCTGAGCTGACTGGTTTGCCGGTATGGGCGGTCAGCAGTGTAGTCAGCAGTGATTTCCATGGGGTTCAGGACAGTTATAAGCAAGTCAAGCAGGTGTTCCAGCAATGCTTTATCTCTGGTCAGGACAGAACAGTATATATGGATGGTCCGTCGACGAAAGTGGAGAATCCTAAACCAGTAATATGGGATCAGGAGAAGTATGTTAGACTGCTGATCGAAGGGAAGCAAGAGCCAGTCATAGAATTTATCGAAGCAGTACTCCCCGGACAGTTCAAGAATAATATCATCCCAAGAAGCGAGTGTATTAATATGGCGAGTCAGCTCATGCTGATTGCGAAAGATATGGAGGATCGCCCTGATTATAGCGAAGTATTCGCACCACTTGCCAGAATGAACACAATGTACGGTTTGATCCGGCATGTGATCGCGATTGTTCAGCGCAGCTTAGGTAACAGAAATACGGTTCAGCAAGATTATAGCGGACATGTGACTATTCTGATCGAGCAGGTAAAGGAGCATTATGCTGAGGAATTATCGCTCAAAACGTTGAGCCAGAAGCTGGATTTGCATCCGAATTATTTAGGCCAGCTGTTCCAACAGGAGGTTGGTCTCAGCTTCTCTGATTATGTGAATCAGTACCGGATCGAGAAAGCGACGCAATTGTTAATTCATACAGATCAGAAGACGGCGGAGATCGCAATCAGTGTAGGTTATACTGACACGTCTTATTTCTATCGTCAATTCAAGAAATATGCCGGGGTCTCTCCGACAGAATTAAGGCATATGTACACGAAGTAAATGTCATTGAAGTGCGCTAAGGACCGTCCGTGTATGCGGGTGGTTCTTTAATTTTGTACATATATCTTTAATTTGTACATCTGATTCGAGCATTTTTCAACTTGTTGCAGGTAGCGCTTTCTTGGGACAATAGAAGCAGTTAAAAGATGCTAGATTCCATATTCCATCCAAGCGGGCTTTTCAGGCACCATGAGGATGACAGCAGTAAAGGGGGGAGAGAATCATGGTAGCATTTTTAAAGAAAGTAATTAGAAATAGGGCTTTGCTAATCATGATTTTGCCGGGAACAATTTGGTTTTTAGTTTTTGCCTACTTGCCTATGTTCGGTACGGTTCTTGCTTTCAAGGATTTCCGAATCAGCCGCGATGGCTTCTTTGCCAGCGTGATTAACAGTGAGTGGGTCGGTTTCAAGAATTTCGAGTATTTATTTTCAACGAATGACGCTTACATCATTACGAGGAACACGATCTTATATAACCTGTTCTTCATCATCCTGGGGCTTATCATTGCGGTAGCCTTTGCGATTATGCTGAGTGAATTGGTGAATAAGAAAATGGCGAAGGTGTATCAGACAGGGATGTTCCTGCCGCACTTTCTATCTTGGGTTATTATCAGTTATTTTGCCTTTACTTTCCTAAGCATGGATAAGGGCTCATTGAATCACATTATTACACTCTTCGGCGGAGATAAGATAAGCTGGTATTCCGAACCGAAGTATTGGCCATTCATTCTGGTCATTGTTGGGATTTGGAAAGGGGTTGGCTATAACAGCGTTGTCTATCTGGCTTCTCTTACAGGTATTGATAAATCCTACTATGAAGCAGCGGTTATCGACGGAGCGACGAAATGGAAACAAATTCGCTATATCACAATACCACTGCTCAAACCGTTAATGATTATTTTGACGATACTGGCGATCGGCGGAATTTTCCGTTCGGACTTCGGTCTGTTCTATCAATTGCCAAAAGATTCGGGTGCATTGTATCCAGTGACCAACGTTATCGATACTTTCGTATATCGCGGCTTGATCAACATGGGTGATATCGGGATGAGTACGGCAGCGGGTCTGTATCAATCGCTCGTTGGCTTGGTGCTGATTCTACTCGCTAACTACATCGTCAGAAAAATCGAAAGAGATCATGCGATCTTCTAATTTAACGGAGGTGCTATTATGCCACAAGTTACAACCCAGCCCGCCGGACAGTTAGAAGCGGGGAGTAGAAAGAAGAAGCGCGATTATAACGCTTTGTCACCTTTCTGGAACGCAGTATTCAACGTCATTATCGGATTGTTTACATTTTCTTGTGTCTTTCCGTTTATTTACGTCATTATTATCTCCTTAACGGATGAGAAGACGCTGGCGCTTAATGGATTTAGCTTATTTCCTAGCAAGTTTAGTACGCAGGCCTATGAATATATCTTCAAATCAGGTAGCGAACTGCTTAACTCCTTCGGGGTTACGCTACTTGTAACCGTCATGGGTACTCTACTCAGCTTGACTCTAGTCACGACTTACGCGTATGCATTATCGAGAAGAAGCTTTGAATTCCGTGGATTTTTCAGCTTTCTGGCGTTCTTCACGATGTTATTCTCGGGTGGTATGGTTCCAGGCTATATCGTGATGACACAGTTCCTGCATTTGCAAAATACGATCTGGGCCTTAATCTTCCCACTATCGATGAATGCGTTCTTCATTATCGTCATGCGGACGTTCTTCCAGACCACCATTCCGGAGGAAATTATAGAATCGGCGAAAATTGATGGAGCCGGTGAGTTCCTGACCTTCGCCAGAATTGTAATGCCGGTATCTTTACCGGGGATCGCAACAATCGGGTTGTTCAGCTCACTCGGTTATTGGAATGATTGGTTCAACGCATTGTTGTATTATAACAGTCCGAAGGTTACACCACCGTTGCAGTTCATGCTGATGAAGATTGAGAAGAATATGGACTTTCTGATTCAAAATGCGCATAATATCGGCTCTTCGGTTGATATGGCGGCGAACCTGCCAACGGAGACAGTACGGATGGCGATGGTTGTATTAGCCACAACTCCAATTGTTCTGGCCTATCCGTTCTTCCAACGTTATTTCGTACAGGGCCTAACGGTAGGCTCCGTTAAAGGTTAAGACAATAGAGGAAGTTCAAAAAGTCCAATTTTGATAAGAAAACCAATCGAGGTCAATTCAAGGATGAGCGACCGCGAATTAGCGGTAGGTTTTCTTGCGATATAGAATTTCATCAGCTCCGCTGATAACTTATAAATTCTATATCTAGCACGAAGTGAATCAAGAAGTAAGATTATAGAAGTTGAACAAAAGAAATGCAGGGAATAGGCAAGAGGGTGAAATGATTCTGGAGAAGCGTAGCGTTCGCCTTTGTGAATGGATTTCTACCTTGTTAGATTCTATGAAATTAAGAAATCCATGAACAACAGCGATCGGAAGAACATTTCACCCGGCTGCCACCATCCTTATAATCAT